>JBOGJW010000309.1:0-7011 GCA_050745245.1 Terriglobia bacterium
GCCACAAACCCGCGTATCCCCCAGTCCGCCCCCGCTACGCCGGCAATAACCATGTTCTTCACCACGAGGGGCGCTACCGTCGAGCCGTAATGCATTGGACTATCCGGCATGACTTCTTCCCACATCAGCTTTCCCGTGGTGCGATTCAACGCGATCAGATGCGCGTCATCCGTGGTTAGGAAGATCTTGTCGCCTAGAATCGCGGCGCCGCGATTGGTGCCCAGCGATGCGTCTCCTACCAATGCCCGGCTCCGCGGCCGCCGGTACTCCCAAATCTCCTGACCGGTGGCCGCGTCGAGAGCATAAGCCTCGCGCGGCCCCGTAATGTACATAATCCCTCCGGCAACCAGCGGGGTCACCTCAAGCCCGAAATACTTCATGTTCTCGCGGAAATACGGCGTGTCCGGTAGGAGCTGCTTCCAGAGTGGGACCGTGAAGATCCATTTTAAGCGCAACTGGCTCACGTTCCGGGTGTCAATCTGCGCCAGTTCGCTATACCGGTTGCCGTTCAGATTGCCATTGTAGGTGAGCCAGTTGCTGGGCCGGGGATGAAGAATCCTGGACCATGAAATGCCGCCGCGATGCGGGGGCGCAAGGGGGCTCATAACGCCGGGCTTTACTCCGGTCAGGCTGCTAAGATACGAGATCAAGTTCTGCAGTTCGTCAGGGCTGGCCTTAACCGGCGGCATCAGCGATTCCTTCTCTTCTTCGACCGCTTGAATCTCTGTCTGCTGAAGCAGGTGGAAATCTCCCTGAAAGTCCTGGACCACGATCTCAAAATTGCTCTCGCTTCGGGCGAAGCCCCGCACCGTTTTCCCATTGCGCAACCTTACCCTCACCAACTCGTATCCCGGCGTGATCCGCCCGCTGGGCTGCAGCAGCGACGCGCGAAGCTCACCAAGCGTCAATTCGCGCGCCACGTTCGACAGATCCGGCCCTATCGCTTGCCCCCGGCCGTCCACCATGTGGCATGAAGCACAGCCTCCCGGTCCAAAAAAGTACTCTTCTCCCGCCGCCCGGTCGCCGGCCACAAGGGCTTCCGAGGCCGGCGAGTTCAGCGAATGAACGAGTGAGGCAAGCGCGTCAAGCTCGCCGGCAGGTAAGTTGAAGGCTGGCATTCCGCCCGATGGAATGCCGCTTTGAATCACGCGGCGAATCCAGGAGATGGAGCGTCCTCGCAAATCGCGCGCTCCGGCCAGCGGAGGGCCGTGGTCGGTGCCATGCGCATCCGCTCCGTGGCAACCGGCGCACTCTAGTGAAAATGAAGCCGCGGCATCTCGCGATTGCCCTGCGGCGACCGCTGCTGCCGAGCCACTAAAGAGGACGGGACCCAGGACCAGGGCAATAAACACTACGGCTGTGATCGGTGGTTTGTACGGTTGTGGCCAAAGCATCTTCACGTTGAGGCAGCAGCCTGAGACGGTCGCGCGGTACTTCCGCCCTTTGTTCATAGGCGGGGCTTCCGGACGTCTACTCGGCCGCATAATCGTCCGGCCCATAGCGACTATGCGCCAGGTCCCCGCAGGCCCCTGGCGGCGTCGCGGTGGCGATGGTTTGTGAGTAAGCTGCCAGAAGCGAACGAGCATTCCCTTCGCAGATCGCGTATGTTTGCTCCTTTGAGAGGCCGGCTTCCTGAACCTTCAGCAGCGCAGATTCAAAATAGAAGAATGGATAATGCGAGCCAAAAACTACCCGCGAAAGCGACGTTTCGCCAATGAGACGGGCAACTCCGCCGACGCCCTCCTGCATGGCAAAATCGAAATAGACGTTGTCGCTTCGCGCGATCTTGCGGATGTTCGGCGTGCGCTCTCCTCCCCAGTAGCCCGCATTGAGCAGCACAAGGCGCAGGTTTGGGTGGCGCGTGCCTAAATCAGCGAGAGGTGTTGGATCTACGGGCGGAACGCGCATCAGCGGGAATTGCGTGCGCGGGTCTTCCATAGAAAGCGCGATCTGGACGAGAAGGTGGCGATCCGCCGCCATCGAAAGCAGACTGGCAAATTCAGGCTCGGCGAGAGTGTATCCATGGTAATTCGGGTACAAGCGGATTCCCGCCATGTGGTGTATCTCGTGGCAGCGCCGAATATCCTCTTCCCAATCCGGAAGCTTGGGATTGACGCAGCCGAAGGGGACTAGAAAATTCTCACCGTGCTCGCGGCAGGCCGCGGCGAGCCTCGCGTTCACGCCCGCGATGTCCCGGCAGAGCAGGGCCTCGTAGCTGCCAGCCCACGCCTGGGTCAATCCTTTATAGCGCAACCGGCTCACGAGCTCTGCCGGATTGTCGCCGATCAGACGCCGGAACGGCCACTGGAACAGGTCCACGTTCGTATCGATCATGCCAGTGCGTATCCTTTCGCCCGCAGAATCGGGGCGTAGATGCGCCGCGCGTTTCCGCCGAAAACCAATTCCTTTGCTGCATCAGGGATATCCGCGCCCGCCACCTTCGCGACCTGTGAAGCGAAGCTTCGCCCCCCGACGTCGCTCCCGTAGACCACGCGCTCCGCGCCAAGCTCACGAACCGCCATCTCCACGAAACCTGAGGTCGGATCGGATCCCGCGATCCCGGCGCAGATATTTCCCGTACCACGAATCGCCCGAATCCCAAGCTCCCAATTCCCTCCTGTATGGCCGCAGATAAACTGCGCCGCAGGGTGGCGTTTAGCCAGTTCAACGAGGTCATAGGGAGTGGACTCGCCCGGGAGATTCCCCGTCGTTTTGATCCAGGTGTGTTTCAGGATCGGAGCTTTCAGTGAGGTCGCTCGCTCGACAATCGGATCCAGCAGCGGTGAATTGCACAGGACGTCGACCTCCAGCTCTCCGATGCCGACCATCGGTCCGTCCTTGATGCAACGATTCAGCTCGTCCAGGCAGGCCTGCGTGTACTGAGGGCGCAAAAAGCAAAGGCCCAGCGCGCGGCCGTGCGACGCAGCCACCGCGCGCAGGACATCGTCATTTTCCCTCCGCATTCCTTCGGCGCTCTGACCGTAAAAGCTTCCATAGCCGGAGACGCACATCCGGCTGACGCCCACACGATCCGCAAAGCGAATCATGCCGGCCATGCGCTCCTCCGGCGTCCCGCCGCGGAAACCCGCCAGGTGACAATGGACGTCCCAAATGTCGACCCCGTTCAGACGGCGCGCGATGTCCACAGCGCCCGGCGGATAAGAGCTGCGATCCGCAGGCGCGCTCGTCATGCTTCCCGGCCCCAGAGACTTCGTGCCAGCCGGCGCCCATGCGCACTCGCTGAGCGCGCCTGCGATTACGGCTCCGGCGGGCGTGCGCTGGAGAAACACCCGACGGGATATTTTGCCTCTCATAACCGTATCCTTCAGTCCTTCAGCAGGCTGCGGAAAAACCCGGTTCGGTACTCGTGGCGGCGACTTTACGTCGCCACTAGTGCAATCTTCTCAATGCTCGAATGGCGCATAAGGCGCCACTACTCGTTTCCTGTCTGTTAGATCGCTCCATCATACTCCCGCAGAAGCGCAGCTTCCAGTTTGAGGCCATGCATGAAGCCAGCCGCGTGCCGGCCGCTGCCGGGCGTGCCATGCGTCGTGCGGTGGTGCGCAAAAAACCTGTATTGACATTCAAACGTATCATAGTACAATACTAAAAATCAATTTGATGAGGGAGGAGGATCGGAAATGAAAAAGCTGATTTCAGTATTGGGGCTCTGTGTTTGCCTGTGCGGTCAAGTGGCTTTCGGCCAGGTTACAAGCGGCACTCTGGTCGGCACCGTTACGGATTCCAGTGGCGCGGTTGTCCCACGCGCGAGAATCACTGTGATGAATGAGGGTACCGGCATCAGCTTCCGAAGCCTCACCGATCAAGCCGGCGCCTACACGATCACGAATCTCCCTGCGGCGAGCTACACGATCGACGTCGAGGCCCCCGGTTTCAAGAGCGTTCATCTGACTCACATCGTGCTGCTCCTGAACGCGACTCGGCGCATGGATCTGCGCCTTAACCCCGGCGCGACGCGCCAAATTGTTAACGTGGTTGCGTCTCCCCCGGTGATCAATACGGACACTTCCTCGATCGCCTCCAGCTTTGGGACAGAAAGCGTGGAATCTCTGCCGGTCAACGGCCGGACGCTTGACCGGTTCATTCAGCTCGCGGCGGGCAACCCTTCGGATAGTACGTCCAACCCGAACCTGTCCGGTAGTGAAACCTACGGCGGCGATTTCTACACCGTGGATGGCATCGGCTATGACGACACCGGGAACGGCGGCGCGGCCTATTCTTACAAGACCGCGCTGACCACGACTCCCTCGATCGACACCATCCAGGAGCTCAAGGTTGTGGCGACCAACGCCAAGGCCGAGTCCGAGGGCTCGGCGCAAATCTCTATGCTCACGAAGTCAGGCACGGACCAGTTTCATGGCAGCATGTACGAGTACAATCGCAACCGGGAATTTGCGGCCAAGAATTTCTTCGCCGAATCGCTTCCGTTGCCAGAATTCAACCGCAACGAATTCGGGGCCACTCTGGGCGGCCCCATCATTCGCAACCGGACTTTTTTCTTTGCGAATTATGAAGGCCTGCGGCTGCGCACGGCCGCCACTCCTTTGCTGGCGCTCGGCACGTCCGCAATGCGGCAAGGCGACTTTACAGGCCTCGCGCCCATCGTAGACCCGCTCACAGGAAAGCCTTTCCCCAACAACCAGATTCCCGTGGGGCGTCTCTCCCCACAGGCATTGCAACTGCTGCAGCACGTGCCTCTTCCCGACACAGCCGGAACGGGGCCCGCCGGCACCGGCCTCAACTACGTTACTTCGGTCAGCCAGCCCCAGGATGTAAACCGCGCGACCTTAAAGCTCGATCATCATCTCGGGGAAAGGAATTCCTTCTCGGCGGAGCTGAACTATTCAAAGGGCGATCCTTATTTTGTGTCGCTGAATACTCCGCCGAACTATGGAAATTACGCGAATGGCGGATACCGGGTCGAGAGCGCGGCCGCCACCTACACGCGGATCTTCACCTCCAATGCGGTAAACGATTTCCGCCTGGCATATTTCGAGTTGTATTCCCTGCGCAACGGGCAAAACCTTAGCTTTGATCCCCAAATGCTCTTTCCCCAGCTCTTTCCGCCGCCGCCCGGAGACGGCGGGCTGCCGATTGTGAACATCACCGGGTTCACGGGCATTTCAGACAGCGGGGCGGCGCCGCCCGCGCCACAGATCACGAAGCAAATTACGGACAATTTCACCCTCGTAAGAGGAGCCCATGCCTTCAAGACGGGGATCGACATGGGATTGAACAGCATTGCGACTCCTTCCGGGGTCGCGGCGAGCCTGGCGCCAACGTATGGGAACTTTACGTTCAACGGACGCTACTCGGGCAGCCCCTACGCCGACTTCCTGCTCGGCGATCCGGTCCTTGATCAGCGCGCCACGCCTTACTCTCCCAACGATATTCGTTATACACGGCTGGGCGCCTACGTCCAGGACGACTGGAATGTTTCGTCCAGGCTCACCTTGAACCTCGGATTGCGCTACGAGCTTCAAACAGAACCTAAGGAGCGCGACGGCGGCATGAGCAACTTTGATTTTGCGACGGGGAAATTCGTGATCGAGAGCATCAACGGACATCTGCCGTCGACTGCGATCCCGCAACTACTGAGCGCTTATCCTTATGTGACCTCGGAAGCCGATGGCTGGGGCAGCGATCTGCTTTCAATGGATGACCTGGATTTCGGTCCGCGGTTCGGGTTCGCTTACCGGCCGTCGCGCGACAATCGGATGGTGATTCGGGGCGGTTACGGAATCTACTATAATATGGCGCCTGTCTTCGCGGGCATTCGCCAGCTCTCGTGGCTGAATCCGCCGTTTCTTCTGACAGAATCCTACGAAGCGGCCGCCGGCAAAACACCCTCTCTGACCCTGGCGGATCCGTTCCCGGGGCAGGGGACGATCAGCGCCAACCCCAATATCTACGCCGTCAATCGAAATTTGCGAGACACCATGTCCCAGCAAGCGAGCCTTACCGTGGAGCGCGAGTTGGTCACGAACCTCGGCCTGCGGGTGAGCTACGTGCACAACATGTCGACCCACGCGCCGTGGTACGTTTACAATCGAAACTTGCCAGTCACGCAGGCGCCCGGCACGATCCAATCGCGAGTACCTTTCCAGCCCTTCGCCAGCATCTTCACCACCGACAACGACGGCATGGCCCAGACGAACCAACTCCAGGTCGAGCTCACTCGGCGCTACGCCGGCAGCCTCTCGCTCCAAAGCAGCTACACGTGGACCAAGTCGATTGATAATGTGCCGACGTCCGGTACGCCTCAAGACCCTTACGATGCGAACCTCGATCGCGGAAACGCCGATGGAATACGCCACCAGGTGTTCAATGTATCGGCCTTTTATGATCTTCCCTTTGGCCCTGGCAAGCCGTTCCTGCACCGGGCGGGCAGGCTGGCGGGCGGCTGGCGGGTGACCAGCATTTTCTTGCTGCGCTCGGGAGCGCCCTTCAATTTGAGTTTTACCCCGACGCAGGCGGGGTGGTATGCGACGCGCCCGAATGTCCTCGGCTCCGGGCTTTATCCCGCAAGCCGGTCGATCGCTCAGTGGTTCAACACGTCCGATTTTGCGCCTCCCGTTCCGTTCACGTTCGGCGGCTTGGGACGAAACGTTCTTTTCGGGCCAGGCCAGGTCGTGCTGGACGCGGGAGTGCTGAAGGACACGAAGATCAACGAGCGTTTCACTCTTCAGTTCCGCGCTGAGGCATTCAACTTACCGAACCATCCCAACTTCAGCAATCCGGCGGCGAACGTTTCCGTCGCCTCCACCGCGGGTCGCATTAGCTCGACATCGGTAGACAATCGGACCCTCCAGTTCGCGCTGAGGCTATTGTTTTAACGGAGATGTGAGCGTGAAGCGTATTCCATCGGAAAGTCGCCGCCGCTTTTTGAGACGGATCGCCGGCGCCGTGCAAAGCGCGCCCTGCGCCTACGCACTGGGACTCGCGGCGAGCTCAAATGGGCAGGCCGCGGAGCGGAACGCCCAGGGAGCG
>JBOGJW010000310.1:0-11415 GCA_050745245.1 Terriglobia bacterium
AAGCCGCCTCTACGCGCCTGAAACTGAGGCATTACCAGCCCGGCGCGTGTTCCCTTATTCGCGGCTTAGCTTGCGCGCGCCGCGCCAGATCGTCTAGCATTTAGTTTGCTGCTGAAGGCGAGCAGCAGGTCTCACCTCTTTGCTGATGAGCCAATTACCCATGCCAAGCTTGGACGCGCGCCGCGAGCCTCCCATCCTCGATCGGCTGGGTCGGCCGATGCGCAGCCTTCGCATTTCGGTAACGGACCGGTGCAATCTCCGGTGCCACTATTGTATGCCGGAAGATGAGTATGCCTGGACGCCCAGGGAAGAAATCCTCAGCTTCGAGGAGATCAGCTATCTGGCGGACGTTTTCACCGGGCTGGGCGTGGAGAAGATCCGGCTCACCGGGGGCGAGCCGCTGTTGCGTCAAAACCTGGGCGAGCTCGTCCAGATGCTGGCGGCAAACCCCCGCATCAAGGACCTCGCGCTCACCACCAACGGGGTCCTTCTCGCGCGGGAAGCGCGCCGCTTGCGCGATGCGGGGCTTACGCGGCTGACTGTTAGTCTTGACACTCTTCGCCCCGAGCGCTTCCGCGTGCTTGCGCGAAGCTCCGCCCACGCCGCGGTGCTGCAGGGGATTGAAGCGGCTCGCGACGCCGGATTCGGCGGAATCAAGATCAACGCCGTGATCGTGCGCGGCGTGAACGACGATGAGCTTCCAAGCCTCATCGAATATGGCCGGTGCATCGCCGCTGAGGTGCGGTTCATCGAGTACATGGATGTGGGCGGGGCAACTCGCTGGTCTACAAGCGACGTCGTATCCAGAGCGGAGATGCTTGCGCTGCTAGAGCGCGATTTCGGGCCGGTTGCTCCGGAGCCGGAGAGCGCCGTAGAACTTGGCGCTGGCTGGGCCAAGGCGCCGGCGGAGCGATTCCGGCTTCAAGACGGCGCCACGTTCGGCATCATCGCCTCCACCACCCGGCCCTTCTGCCGCACTTGCGACCGCAGCCGCCTTACGACGGACGGACTTTGGCTCCTCTGCCTCTACGCACGCGACGGCGTTGACCTGAAGACGTTGGCGCGGACCGGCGCCACGCGCGAGACTATCGCCGAGGCCATCCGCCGCACTTGGCGCGCGCGAAGCGATCGCGGCGCGGAGGAGCGCCACCGGCTCGGCGACCGAGGCGCGCTGTTTCCAGTCGAGGAGCTTCGCAAAGATCCTCACCGCGAGATGCACGCGCGCGGCGGGTAGCCAAAAAGCGCGGGCAGGAAGCCTATGTCTGAGCGATATTTCAATCGAAGAGAGGCCGAAGAGCTGCTTCCGATGATTCGGAAGGCCCTGGCCAAGGCGCGCGAGCAGAAGAAGTCGCTGGACGCCCTGGAGCAGGGTCTCGCGCAGGCCGCCGCTCGCATCATGATGCTGGGAGGATCCATTCCGCCCTATCAAGAGCTCGTGCGCAAGCGCGGCGAGCGCGAACAACACATGGCGCGCCTGGAGGAATCGCTCAGCCATATCCAGGAAGCCGGGTGCGTTGTGAAGGATGTGGACGAGGGCTTGGTGGATTTTCCCACGCTGCGCGATGGACGAGAAGTTTACCTCTGCTGGAAAATGGGTGAAAAGCGGATCGAGTACTGGCACGGCATGGAAGAGGGCTTCGCCGGCCGCAAGCCGCTGGATGAATCTAGGCCTCCGGAGCCCGGCCCGCAGCGCGTCCATTAGCAGGTGTCGGGTGTTAGGTGTGACGTGTCAGGTGTCGAAACTGGGCCTGAAAAACCTGAAACCTGACACTTCGTGAAGGGCAGCCATTCCTAATTCTTCCCGAAAACGCAAAGCAAAGCGAAAAGCTCCCCGCAAGACGTTTAAGCAATTGGTCTTGATCACCGGCTTGAGCGGCTCCGGAAAGGGTTCCGTCATCAAGGCATTCGAGGATCTCGGATTTTACTGCGTCGACAACCTGCCGGTGGACCTGCTCCCGAAATTCTCGGAGTTGTGCCGGCAGCCTGGCGGCCGCATCGAGCGGGCCGCTGTGGTCGTGGATATCCGCGAGGGTGACGCCCTCAGCCAGCTTCCCGCCATCTATCAGAAGTTGACGCAGGAGAGGCCCAAGCCGACGCTGGTGTTCCTCGAAGCCTCGGACGAGACGCTGCTGCGCCGGTTCGAGGAAACCCGGCGGCCTCACCCTCTGGGCGGCCACTTGCCGGTCCGCGAGGGGATACGCCTGGAGCGGATGCTGCTGCGGCCGATGCGCCAGCTCGCCGATGCCGTCATCTCTACCTCGCGGATGAACGTGCACGAGCTGCGCGACTCGATTCAGCAGCGATTCGGCGGGCGGGAGAAGCGCGAGGCCATGCTGGTATCCGTGATCTCGTTCGGCTTTCGATTCGGGATTCCGACCGATGCGGATCTCGTGTTTGACGTGCGCTTTCTCCCCAACCCGAATTACGTCGAAGGGCTCAAGGAGAAGACCGGCAGGGATAAAGCAGTTCGGCGTTACATGGACCGCTTCCCTGCCACGCGCGAGTTTCTGAGGCGGATCATCGATCTGCTGCTTTATCTGCTGCCTCAATACCTGCGCGAAGGCAAGAGCTATCTCACGATTGCTCTCGGATGCACCGGCGGCAGGCATCGCTCAGTGGCGCTGGCAGGGCAGATCACCGACGAGCTGGGCAGCGAGGGTTACCGGGTCCGGCTAACCCACCGGGATATCGGCCGCGCCAGCGCGTGAGGACGGGTGCTCTGTGAAGGGCGCGAGTCCCCAACTGTAGCGCCGCTGTCCCCACCGGCGTTTGCGACGCTGAGGACAGTGCCGCTACAGCATGTGGATTGGAAGGAGGGAATTACCATGCGTCACGTTGTCGCGGTCGATGTTGGCGGGACGCACTTCCGCGTTGCGCTGTTTGATTTCGAGGGCCGTCCCGTATCGCTGCTGGAGGGCGAAACGCTGCACTCCGGCGGCCGCGACTGGATGCTGAGGCAGTTGCACGAGCGCATTGAGGCGCTGCGCCGCGCCTCACGAACAACGGTCGAGGCTTGCGGCGTGAGCTTCGGAGGGCCGGTAAATTTCAAGGACCAGCGCGTCACCTCCGTCCACACGCCCGGCTGGAAAGGTTTTGAGCTGGCCGAATGGGTCCACAAGACGCTCGGCCTGCGCTGCCTCGTGGATAATGACGCCAACTGCGGCGCGCTGGGCGAGCACCGCTACGGCGCGGCTCGCGGCGCCGAATCGCTGGTCTATATCACATTGAGCACGGGAATTGGCGGCGGCATCATCACCCACGGCCGCCTGCACCGCGGGCGCGACAGCATGGCCGGCGAGATTGGCCACATCCCGCTCGCCGCTTCGGATGACTTGTGTACCTGCGGGCTTAAGAGCGGTTGCACGGAAGCCTTGGCCTCCGGCCGCGCGCTCGAACGCAACGTGCGCGAGTTCGCGGCGCTTCATCCCGAGAAGGCCGCGGCGCTGCTGAGACTCGGCGCGGCGGAGCGCCTCTCCGCACGCGAGCTGATTCAGGCCGCCAGGGAAGGCGACGCCGACGCGAACGCCATTCTGCAGGAAGCTGCGCAGTGGCTGGGCCGCGCGCTGCTGGTGGTGATCCGCCTGCTCGACCCCGACAAGATCGTGCTGGGCGGCGGAGTGGCGCAGGCGGGGGATTTCCTGCTCAACTCCATCCATGCGCCGCTCAAGGCCTGGTGGTCGCCCATGTTCCCCTACACCACGGAGATCGCGCTGGCCCAGCTCGGCGATTACTCTCCGCTTTACGGAGCGGCCGGGCTGGCCATTGAGCTCGCAAAGACGCGGCCGGACGCCAGGGTTGCGCGCGAGCGCTTCGCGGCCAGCGACTAAGTGACAAAAGCCGGTTCTTCTTCGCGGCTGCGTTCGCTGTGCTCGATTGCGGACTCGATCAACTGGGCGAGCGCGGACGGCTGGATGGGTTTTGAAACGTAAGCGTCCATGCCGGCTGCGAGGCAGCGGTCGCGGTCGCTCTTCATCGCGTAAGCGGTCATCGCCACGATCGGGATATGGCCGCCCTCAGTTTTTTCGCGCTCGCGGATGGCGGCGGTGGCCTCAAAACCATTCATGTCTGGCATCTGGACGTCCATTAGTATGACGTCGGGGCGCTGCTTTTCGAGCTCGGCCAGGCACGCTCGGCCGCTCTGGACCTTGATTACCCGGTGCCCGCGCTTTTCCAGCAGGCGCGCCACCAGCATCTGGTTTACGGGGTTATCCTCCGCCAGCAGCACGTTCAACCGCCGGCGGTTCTCGCGTAGCGAGTGATGAGTGATGAGGTGCTGAGGGGCGGCTGTCGCGGCCCGGCTGACGCTCGCCGCCAGCGCCTCCACCAGCTCGGTTTGCCGCACCGGCTTGATGAGATAAGCGGCGAATCCGAGCTCGCGGCATCGCGCCGCGTCGCCTTTCTGGCCCGCGGAGGTGAGCATCATGATGGTGGGACCGCTAAGTCCCGGGGTGGCGCGAATGCGCTCCGCGAGGTCGAAGCCATCCATGCCCGGCATCTGCGCGTCGAGCAGAATCGCCGAGAAACGCCGCCCGGCATCGCGCGCCTCCGTAAGAATTTCGAGTGCGTGCGGACCGCTCTCTGTCGAAACCGTCTTGACGCCGTGGGCGCGCAGCATCTCTTCCAGAATGCGCCGGTTCGTAGGATTGTCATCGACGATCAGGATGGAAGCGCCGTGAAGCGACGCTGGTTGGAACGGGACCGCCTCGGGGCGGCCCTGGGACTCCCGGAACCGCGCCGTAAAGTGAAACGTGCTGCCGCGCCCTGGCTCGCTTTCGAGCCAAATCCTCCCACTCATCATCTGCACCAGTTGTGACGCGATGGTCAGGCCCAGCCCGGTCCCCCCGAAGCGGCGCGTGCTGGAGTTATCCGCCTGGGTGAACGCTTCAAAGATAACGTGCTGCTTCTCCTGTGGAATGCCCGGGCCGGTGTCCCGCACGGAGAAGCGGACCCCGAGCGTTCCCTCCGCGCCGCCCGGCTCCGCCTCCGCGCTCACCACCACCTCGCCCGCAGGGGTGAACTTGATGGCGTTCCCGGCCAGGTTCACCAGAATCTGCCGAAGCCGCCCCGGATCGCCTTCCACAATTTCCTGCAGACTCGGATCCAGGCGGCAGGCCAGCTCCAGCCCCTGCTGGTGGGCGCGGACCGCGAGCGTGCGCAGCGTCTCCTCAACGCAGTCGCGCAGGTTGAATTCGATGCTTTCGAGCGTCAGCTTGCGCGCCTCGATCTTCGAGAAATCAAGAATATCGTTGATGATGGCCATCAGCGAATCCGCGGAGGACCGTACTAATCCAAGATATTCCACTTGCTCAGGCGTGGGGCTGGTGTCGAGCAGCAGTTCCGTCATTCCCAGAATGCCGTTCATCGGTGTGCGGATTTCGTGGCTCATGTTGGCCAGGAATTCACTTTTGGCGCGGTTTGCGTTCTCGGCGGCTTCCTTCGCCCGCCGCAATTCCGCCTCGGCGAGCTTGGAGGTGGTGATATCGCGCGAAAGCCCGAAGGTCCCGATCACGCGGCCTTCGGCGTCGCGCAGGGGCAACTTCGTGGTGGAGAGCCACGCCGCTTGGGCGCCGGGCCGAGCCACCTGCTCTTCCTTGCCAACCACGGGCCGGCCCGTTTTGATCACTTCCTGTTCATCGGTGTACGCCTGCTGCGCGTGTTCTTGAGTGAAAAAGTCGAAATCGGTTTTGCCAAGCACTTCGGAAGGATGGTTCACACCGGAGCGCCCCGCCTTGGCCCAGTTCACGCGGATGAAACGGCTGTCAAGGTCCTTGAAATAAATGCTGTCGGGAATGTTATCCATCAGCGCGCTGAGCAGCGATTTTTCCTTGAGGATCGCCTCCTCGGCGCGCTTCCTCGCGGTCGCGTCGTGGAAGGCCCACACGCGGCCCACGTAGCGTCCGGCGACCTTTTGGGGCTCCGAGTGCCGCTCGAAAACCTTCCCGTCTTTGAACTCAATCGTGTCATCGCTCTTGGATTCGGGATCGGTTTGAAGCTGGCGGATTTTGGCTAGAAAAGGGCCTGGCTGCTTAAGCTGATCGCGCACGAATCTCAAGAGCTGATCGTCATTCCGCGTGGCGAGCACGCCCGGCGGGATACCCCACATCTCGCCGAATTTCCTGTTCGCGGCCACCACCCTGCCGTACGCGTCGACCACCAGGATGCCGTCGCCGGTGGATTCCAGCGTGGTCCGGATCATCTCCGTCTGGGTCTGCACCCGGCCGCGCAGCACCACCGCCCAGCCTAACGCGGCGAGGATCAGCATCGCCAGGAGTCCCGCAAACACCAGGGCGTGCTGCGCCGTCCACCATGAGGGGCGCTTCAGAACGGCGATGTCGCTTGGGCCGCGGAGCAAGATCCAGAGGGACTCAGGCTGCAGGTCGCGGCTGAGATGCACCGACGAGACGCCTGTTAAGCGAACTACGCTGCCGTTCTTAATTGACGGCCAGCGTTCCCCCGTGGCCTCTGCGCCAAGCCATGCCTGAAAAGTGGTGGCGCCGCTGCGCAGCACCAGATACCGGCCTCGTTCGCTCAAACCCTGCCGCTGAACCACGCCCGTCACCTGAATGAGCTGGGCGTCGGCGTTCGTCTGCAAGGCTTGCGCCGCGGTCATTTTCACCGGAGCGGGCTCGGTGACCTTGGCTACGACGCGCAAAATGGCATCCTGCAGCTCCGGCGCGTTGGGGCCGATGGCGGGAAACCCTACCACGTCGACGAGGTCGCCCGGCTGGAGCTTGAAGTGTTGCTTCGTGGTCACATAGAGGCTGCCGGTGCCGTCGGTCACGAACAAGTCGCGTCCGGCTTCCGAGAATGTGACGACGCCGCGAATTCGAATACGATGACGAGTCGCCGGGCTGGGTGAGAAGCGGAGCACGCTGCTGGCCGCGAGCACCGGCAGAGAGAAAGGCTCGGAGGGCGCCGGGCGAAGGACCGTGATATCGGCAGGCGCCGGAACGTAAAGCTCGACCCCCACCAACTGGCGGTTCGGGTTGAACACCGTGCCGCAGACCCCCTGCAGCCTCACCTCGGCGTCCACAAGTCCGGCCAAGCGGCTGATGTTGGTCCACGGCACTTCGGCGCTGAAGAAGCCGTCTCCCGCCGCGATCAGGAGTTTCGCGTTCGCTCCGTCGGGCTTTACGGATCGGACGACGCCTTCGGTCTCCACCCGCTGGTCGTCCTCAACGCCCGATTCCATCCGCCCCCACGAGACTCGCTTGGGCTGCGGCAGGCGGCCAGGACCCAGCACGCGCACGCGCGGTGCGATCACTTCCGGGGCAAATCCGCCCGGCGAAGAGAAGCCTGTGACTTCGACCAGATCGCCCGCGCGGAGCTTGCCAAGATCATCGCCGCTGTCGACGTAGATGCCGCCGCTGGAATCCTGCACGAAGAGCTCCCAGCCCGTTCCCCCATAGTAGGTGACCACGGCGTGCAGCCGAACCGGATAGCCCAGCTTGGCGAGCTCCGGCACGAGCGAGCGGACTTGTTCGGCATGGGTCAGGGTTGGAAGGCCCATGGGTTTCCGAGAGATGGGGGAACGTACGACAGCCCCGGCCTGCAGCGCCAGCATGAGCAGGCTGAGAGAAAGCAGCCCCGTTGTTTTTGCGATCCGCATTGAGGCCCTGGCAGCGCAGCGACACGTCCGCCCTTCCGCTGTATGCCAAGTCTTGTTATCGGCAGATTCGAGTCCGAGATTAGGCGAGCCAGGGGAGCGCGGACTTCTAACTTTTCGAGGGCGCTCGCGGAACGCACGAAGGCCGGTTCCACAAGTTAACCAAGTAGTAACTCATGCGGCCTTGCTTGTCAATACCGGGAGCGCGGCCGTCCCCGGCCGCACTGCGGGCTGGAAGCCCGCGCTCCCAGCTACGACATCAGCCTCAGCAGGTATGCTCCGGCGAGGCCGAGGTGCCCTGCCATCATCATCCAGTACATGTGCCGCCAGGCGGGATGATTTTCGCCTTTCGCCGCGAGCACGCCCGGGTCACGATTAATCAGGTGGATGACCCACGCGCCCCACACGCCCAGCGCGACGCTGAGGGCGAGGATCGCCCAGGCGTTTCCGTGCAGGACTCCCAGCGCAACGCCAATCGCCATGATGACCCACGGAAGAATAAATGACGGGCTGATGAGGCGCGCGCTGGCCTCCACTCCGTACTTGACGGGCAGCGTGACGCTGCCTGCCGCGCGGTCGCCCTCAAGGTCGGCAAAATCCTTCGTGGTGGTTGCGCCGAGCAGGAAGATAAAATAGATCAGGCCGATGTACCACGGCTCGAAGCTTTCGAATACGGTCGCCACCGTTGCCCAGCCGGCCACCTTGAGCAGCTCGCCGCGCACCAGCGCGATCGTCAGATTGGACACCCAGGGCCTCTGCTTCAGGCGGAGCGGAGGCGCCGAATAGGCCACCGTGAACGCGGCGGCTACGGCGTAGATGCCGAAAGCCTGCCAATTCACCATTGCGGCCAGCAGCAGCGCCAGCGCGTAAGCAGCGAAGGTAAAAATCCACGCCTGGACCAGCGTGAGTCTGCCGGAGGCGAGCGGGCGGAGCGGCTTGTTGATGCGGTCGCTCGCCAGATCGAAAATCTGGTTGAGCGCGTTCGAGGCGGCGTTCAGGATGGCCGCGGCTAGAACGGCGAGGACGACCGCCGCAATGGGAAAAGGACGGCGCGTGGCGGCGTAGCCGATCAGCGCGCCCGAAAAGATCCCGACCATCGGAGGGACGAGCGTGAAAGGCCGGGAGAAAATCCAGAAAAGGCGCAGTGAATGCAGCGGCGAATGGCGAGTGACAAGTGGCAAGCGAAAAGCCCGTAACGCCGGGTCTGTGCCCTCAATCTCGAGCGCGAAAGTAGCGGCGGGTTTATCCCGCCGGCCCAAAATGGCGGCGTAAGGCCGCCTCTACTCAGAACCGTTTCTTCTTCTTGTGCTGAGCTTGCTCGCTTGAGAGGAGGCCCAGCGCTTCCAGGTAATGCTCCTGGTACAAGTCGTCGCTCGGGTCCAGGTGCATGGCAAGGCGAAACTGGTCGAGCGCGGGCCGGATTTGGCCGAGCTTCTCCAGCGCATACCCCAGGCCGTTGTGGGCGTCGGCGTCGCCGGGGTTATGATGAAGCGCTTCCAAAAGCTCAACGCGGGCGTCTTCCCAGTCGCGGATCATCAGGAACGTAATCCCCAGCTCGTGGTGCAGGTCCGGGTTATCGGGATCGAGAATTACCGCTCTCCGCAGCGTTTGAACCGCCTGTGGAAACTGTCCGTTGGAGCGCTGATTCGTGGCTTGCGTGATGAGGCCTCGCAGCTCCACATTGCTTTCGGTTCCCAGCGGCAGCCCGATTGCGCCTCCCGATTCGGGCGTAATCTTCGGGTTCAGCTCCACGGTGGCGCCGGGTCCCGGGGAAATAAGGCGCGTGATCTCAGGCTGGCCCGGGCAATCGACGTGAATGTAGTGGTCCAGGGGGCCGACGCCGTTAATCACCACGCGGCCCTGCGAGTTTATCGGGCCTTCGGGCGTGCCGTCGAGGTCCACGCGGCAGCCTTGCTGGGTCTTCACCACGACGATGGCTTGATCGGATTTCTGCTTCCGCCGCGGACTCCCCAGCGCGGCTGCGCCTGCTGCGAGCGCTAAAACGGCGACGCCCAGCACGCGAAGCGATCTCGTTCGGCCCATCACAGCGGCTCCATTTTAGCAGGTTCCTGTGCTGTAGCGCCGGCGCCCCCTACCGGCGCTTTGCAGCGCTGAGGAGATCGTCGCCGAGGACAGTGCCGCTCCGGACCAATATTGCCGCATGCCGGCGTAAAGCCGCCGCTACACGTTTTTCAAAGCGCATGGGTCCGCGCTTCGCGCAGGAGAATCACGCGGCTGCTGTCCCGCGTCTCGTGGAGCATCTCGGCAACACTGCGCTGGGTCGCGGGATGGCGCGCGCCGGGCGCGAGCTCCGCCAGTGGAACCAGCACGAACCGCCTTTCTTCAAGTCGCGGATGCGGGACGGTAAGCTCCGGCGAGCGGATGACGGCGTTCTCGTAAAGCAATATGTCAATATCGATCGGGCGAGGTCCTTTGGGCGCACCGGGCCGGCGGCCCAGCGCGCGCTCAATTGACTGGCAGGCGCGCAGCAGGCGCATCGGCATGAGTTCCGTGCGCGCTTCGGCGACGCAGTTCACGAACCAGGGCTGCGGGTGGAAGTCCACCGGCTCGGTTCGATAATAGCGGGATGTTCGCTCCACGCGCGCCCCTGCTCGCGTTAGCTCCGCCAGCGCGCGGGTGATTTGCGCCAGGCGATCGCCCCGGTTCGAGCCCAGCGAGAGGTAGACGAGTTTCATCAATCCCCAAATGGCAGCTCGCGCGCCCGCGGCAGACCGAGCTTCAGGTGGGCGTAGGCTGGCTCGTTGGCGCGGCGCCCGCTCTTGGTGCGGCTGATGAACCCCTGCTGCAGCAGGAAGGGCTCGACCATATCGACGAGCGTGTCTACCTCCTCGTTCAGCGTAGCGGCGAGCGCTTCCACCCCGACCGGGCCGCCGCCATAGAGTCCGATAATGGCGTTCAGGAACCGGCGATCCAGATCATCGAGGCCGCGGGCGTCGACGCCTTCGAGCTGTAGCGCGGCGCGGGCAACCTCGGCGTCGATCGTGCCCCTTCCCCTCACTTCCGCAAAGTCACGGACGCGCCGCAGCAGCCGGTTCGCGACACGCGGCGTGCCGCGCGCCCGGCTGGCGATCTCGTGCGCGCCCTCGTCATCGATTGCGGTTTCCAGGATGCGCGCCGAGCGCAGCACAATCTCCTTCAGCTCCTCGGCGGAATAAAAATCGAGATGATAAAACAGGCCGAAGCGGTTGCGCATCGGCGCCGAGAGGCTGCCGGCGCGGGTGGTGGCGGCAGCCAGCGTAAAGCGCTTCAGCGGCACGTTGATAGTCTTCGCGAACATGCCCTTGTCCACCACGAAATCCACCTTGAAGTCCTCCATCGCCGGATAGAGGAACTCCTCGATGTTCACCGGCAGGCGGTGAACCTCGTCGATGAACAGAACGTCGCGCTCGCCCAGGTTGGTGAGAATGCCCATCAGGTCGCCCGTCCGCTCGAGGGCCGGGCCCGACGTGGTAGTGATTTTGGAGCCCATGGCGTGGGCAATGATGTATGCCAGAGTGGTCTTCCCGAGCCCCGGTGGTCCGAAGAACAGCACGTGCTCGAGCGGCTCACCGCGCCGCGCCGCCGCCTGAAGCGCGATGTTCAGCTTCTCGACAAGTTTCTTCTGGCCAATGTAGTCGTTCAGCGTCGGAGGACGGAGCGTGCGGTTGAAGCTCTCCTCCTCGGGCGAAATCAGCGTCGGCGAGACTAGGCGTTCCCTGGGCATGGGGAGCTAGTAAGTAGAGGCGGCTTAACGCCGCCATCGTCAGGCTGGCGGGATAAACCCGCCGCTACGTTCGAGACCGAAAGGG
>JBOGJW010000311.1:0-6829 GCA_050745245.1 Terriglobia bacterium
AAGCGGCCCAGAGCCGCAGAATCTCGGCGCCGTGCGTCTTGATTACTTCTTCGGGCTGCACGCCCGTGCCCAGCGACTTCGACATGGCGCGGCCTTCAGAATCCAGCACCCAGCCGTTCGTGAGCACTTGCCGGTAGGGCGCGCCGCCGTGCGTCACCAGCGCCACCAGCAGCGAGCTGTGGAACCAGCCGCGGTACTGGTCCGCCCCCTCGAGATAAACGTCCGCCGGCCAGGGCAAGTCTTCGCGCTTGCCGAGCACGGCGAAGTGGCTTGAGCCCGAGTCAAACCAGACGTCAAGGATGTCTGTCTCCTTGCGCAACTCCGTGCCGCCGCAGGCGGGACAGCGCGCGCCCGGCGCCGCCAGGTCTCCTACCGGATGCGTGTACCAGGCGTCGGCGCCCTCCTTGCGGAAAAGCTCAATGGCTGGGCGTGCGAGGCTCGCGTCCATCAGAGGCTGCTGGCAGGACGCGCAGTGGAATACGGTGATGGGCACGCCCCATGCCCGCTGCCGGGAAATGCACCAGTCCGGCCGCGAGGCGATCATGTTGGAAATCCGCTCCTCGCCCCACTCGGGCGACCACCGCACCCTGCTGATTTCTTCGAGCGCCCGCCGCCGCAGCCCGCGATGCTCCATGCTGACGAACCACTGCTCGGTGGCGCGGAAGATTACCGGATTGTGGCAGCGCCAGCAGTGCGGATAAGAGTGATCGATCCAGCCGGGCGGCCCGGCAAGCGTTCCGCGCTCCTGAAGCAGCTTGATGATCGCGGCGTTGGCGTCGAAGACTTTTTTGCCACGGTACTCGTCGAGCCCCTCAGTGATCTCGCCCGAATCGCTCACCGGGCTGTAAATCTCGAGGCCATAACGCAGCGCGGTATCGTAGTCCTCGCGCCCGTGGCCGGGAGCGGTGTGCACGCACCCGGTGCCGTCCTCGGCGGTGACGTAGCTCGCGAGCACGCCCCGAATGCGGCGGTCCAGAAACGGATGCTGCATCTCGATGCCTTCAAGCTCCCGCCCCGGGATGCGGGCGAGGATTTCATCCCCTTTGAGCCCCGTCTCGGCCATCGTGGGCAAGTGGCGGCGGCTCTCGAGGAGATAAGCTTGATTACCCTCGCCGCCGGCGATGACGTATTCGAACTCCGGGTTGAACGCCACGGCCAAGCTCGCAGGAAGCGTCCACGGGGTAGTGGTCCAGATGATGACCCAAACCTCGCGCCCGGCAACGCCCCACTTCGCCGGGTCCGTGAGCAGCCGGTACTTAACGTAAATCGATGGACTGCGGTGGTTCTCGTACTCCACCTCGGCCTCGGCAAGCGCAGTCTTGTCCGTGAAGCACCAATAGACGGGCTTCCTCCCGCGGTAGACGTAGCCGTCCCCGAGGAATTTCAGAAATGCTTCGGCGATGAGCGCCTCGTAGTCGTAATCCATGGTGAGATAGGGGTTTTCCCACTCGCCCAGGATGCCGAGCCGCTTGAAATCCTGCCGCTGGAGGCCGACGAATTTGGCCGCGTACTCGCGGCACGCCAGGCGAATCTGCTGCCGGCTCATCTTCGCCTTGCGCGCGCCCAGCTCCTTGTCAACGTTGATTTCAATCGGTAGCCCGTGGCAGTCCCAGCCCGGAACGTAGGGAGCGTTGAAGCCCGCGATGGTCCTGGATTTGACGACGAAATCCTTGAGAATTTTGTTCAGGGCGGTACCCAGGTGGATGCGCCCGTTGGCGTAGGGCGGGCCGTCATGCAGGGTGAAGAGCGGCGCCGGCTTGCGCGCTTCGCGGATTTTGCCGTACAGATCCATCTCCTGCCAGCGAGCCAGCCGCGCAGGCTCGCTCTGCGCGAGGCCAGCCTTCATCGGGAAGGCGGTCTTCGGCAGATTGATGGTGCTCTTAAGGTCCAGCATTGGCTGTTAGGCCTCGGTGGCTAAAATCAGGGATTATAAGGAACACCGCCACGGGTGTCCATCTCACACTTGCGGAGCTTCGGCGACAAATTTGAAACATCCGGCTTGCGTGAGGCGTATTCACCTAGGAAGCGGGCGCTCTGCTTTTATACAACGCTCGATTGAAGCTTTGAAGATATTCACGCGGATGGAAATGTCTCTCCACGGCCTTCAATCTTCGCTCCGCACCTCGCGCCCTGTCAGACTCGTCCTCATCGTGGCTCTTGCTGCATTCGCCTGCGCCGCGCGAGCGAACCTGGGCGGGAGGGCGGCGGAACAACCCGCGGTGCAACTCGCTCTTTTGAGGCCGGCCGGTTCCGAAGCGATCAGCTCATCGGATTCACCCGGACGGCTGGTCCTTCCCTTCGAATTTGTCGATGGATTGATGGTATGCAAAGTGCCATCAAGTCTCGGCCTCCTCCGCCTGATCATCGATACTGGAGCAAACGGTACCGCGCTCACAGGCAAAACGAAGCCCGTCGAGTTGCGGATTGGAGAGCGCCAGATTCGCCTCGTTCCCGCTCCACTTCGCACGGCCACCTTGGCCCAGGTCAATGCCTCACTACCGCCAGAGAAGTGGCTCAGCGGAATTCTTGGGCAAGATGTTCTCGTCCAGTTCAGGCGTGTGACGCTGGACTACGAGCGCATGCAGATCGAATTTGACCCCTGATGCCGCTATTCATCCTGGGGAGGAGCCGCGCTTTTCGGCTCAGAGGCCGAGGCGGGAGGCGGCGCGGCGGCAGGCCGGGCCTGCGCCATGGGATCGACGTCGCCAGGAAGCGGGTGCGGACCCAGTCCCATTTTCATCAAGGACTTTGCGTCTGGAAGGCCGGTGGTTGCAAACCCGTTCGCCTGCTGGTACCGCTTCATCGCATCGCGCGTTTCGGTGTCCCAGCGGCCCGTGGGCTGTCCTTGAAGGTCGCCCGCCTGGATCAACGCGTGCTGAATCTCGGTTGCGCGCGCGGCGGGAATTTCAAGGCCCGCGGCGCGGCGGGTCGGGACTCTTCGGGATCGCCTGTGGGTGTAGCGGCGGGAGTGAGCCGTCCGCGAATGCCGGCGATGCCTTACGCTGGACGTCCGATGTGTTTTCGATGCCGTGGCGGAGCGCTTCACAGATCGATGAGTCTGCGCCGTCTTGCGGGCCGGTTTGGCGCTCGCGCCGCCCCAGGCATATGCGGGGATGAGGCACAGCGCCAAAAGCAGGAGCGCGATTTTGAGACGGCTGTGAAGCATCCGCTTGTGAACCAAGGTGAAAAGCCCACGGCCAGGAAAGCACTGACCGTGTGGCAACCCTACTTTCCCGGCAGGCGGTCCGCGAGGAAAAGGGTGGTGTAATTTGCCGGCCCGCTCTGCCGCGCGATGAGCAGGAGCACGTCCTCGCCGGGCTTCAGGGCGCGCTGCAGACGATTGAACGCATCGGCGGACGGAACGTCATGGTGGTTAATGGCCAGCACCACGTCAAAGCGCGCGAGGCCGAGGTCGTCGGCGAACCCACCTGGGCGGACGTCGTCCACCATCACGCCCTCGGGTCGCGCGAGGTGCAGTTGGCTTGAAATCTGTTTCGCCTGGTCGGGAGCAAGGTTTTTCACCGCCACGCCCAGGATGCCGCTAACCCTTGAAACGGCGGCGCCGGCGTTCGTCCCGCCGCCACTGCCCGTGTTTTCGCCCACGATCTTGTTCCAATCGCCTACCACGATTTCGCAAACTCGCGGGCGCCCGTCGCGCACATAGTCCACGCGAAGCTTCGCGCCCGGCTCGGAGTTGGAGATGATCGCCAGCAGCTCATCACCGCTGCGAACGGGCTTCGCAGCCACGGCCGTGATGACGTCGCCGCGCCGGATGCCCGCGCGCTCCGCCGGGCTGCCGGCCTCCACTTCCTGGACCACCACGCCGTAGCGCGCCCCAAAACTCCTCAGCAGCGCGTCATTTTCCTGATTGATGAAGCTCACACCGATGGCGCCGCGCCGCACAGTGCCGGTGGTAATGATCGAGTTATACACGCGGCGGACAATCTTGGATGGAATCGCGAAGCCCACGCCGTCGTAAGCGCCGCGCGTAGTGGCGATAGCGGTGTTGATGCCGATCACCTGCCCGCCCAGGTTCACCAGCGGGCCGCCGCTGTTGCCCGGGTTGATCGCCGCATCGGTTTGCAGGAACCGCTTGAACTCGCCCTCGCTCCCACCTTCGATTTCCCTGCCCTTGGCGCTGATAATCCCGGCGGTCACGGTCGCATTCAGTCCGAACGGACTCCCAATGGCCAGCACCCAGTCTCCCACTCGCATGGCGTCGGAATCGCCAAGCTGAACGGTGGGCAGCGTGCGATTGGGGTTGATCTTAATCACGGAGAGGTCGGTCCACTTGTCGTAGCCCACGATATGCGCCGTGTAGCCGTGCGTCGACGTGTCCTGGCCCTGCAGGAAAACCCGAATCAGGTCCACTGGCCGGCCGCCATCCTGCATCACCACGTGATAGTTGGTGAGTACGTATCCGTCCTTGCCTAGAATGACGCCGGAGCCCAGGCTCTGCTGCTGCAAGTCGTGAGGAGCGCCTTCCGGCCCGAACTGGAAGAAGCGATGGAAGAAATCGTCACCCGGCGCTCCTTCCGAGCCGTGCGGCCCTCTGCCGGAAAATTGCACCGTCGATTCGGTGTTGATGTTCACCACCGCCGGGCCCACGATGGCGGCGATGCGCGCGAAGGAGTTCGAGAGTTGGATGGGGGACGGTTCGGCAAGAGGCTTTGCGCCCGGAGTGTAGCTCACAGCGCGCGCCGCCCGCACACCGCGGGAGATAATGGTCCCGATCAGGATCCCCACCCCGAGCGTCAGCAGAATCACCACTGCCGCCCAGTAGCGGCGACTGTTCCATGGGCTACTCATATAAAAGCGCGGCTCGCCGCGTCGAGACCCCCGGGACCCCGTCAATACTTCTCCTCATTATACACCCGGCGAGCGTGAAAATTGCGGCAGGCCCCGGCTCGCTCCGGGGTGTGTAGCGCAGTGCGGCAGAGCCGCAACCAAGCCGCAACTGGATGATGAAACTGTCATTCTGAGTGAGGTCGCCGTAGCGACCGAGTGAAGAGTCCCTGTATTTTTTGAAGCCGAGCGAAATACGGGGGATTCTTCGCTGCCGTGAAAATAGCCGATCCGCTCATTGAAAATAAATAGCTTAAGTAGATCGGGGTGTTTCCACGCAAAGTGGTGAGCCGGAGGCTCGTGGCGCCTTCGCTCTGAATGACAGCCTCCAAAATGTTTGGGGCTCTTCGAGCCTCGAATCCCCCATGGGAGAGCGCGCCCACGGTGTGCCCCCTCGCGGGACTGCTGGTATCATTGTATCTGTGAAACGTTACGGCGAGCACCGTTTTCCGGGAAAGCTGTTCGTGGTGGAGGGAATCGACGGCTCGGGAAAGTCGACGCAGCTCAACCTGCTTTACCAGTGGCTGCAAAGCGAGGGTTACGGCGTCGTTTTCAGCGAATGGAACTCGTCGCCTCTGGTGCGGAACACGACGCGGCGCGGCAAAAAGAAACGGATGCTGGCTCCCTCCACCTTCAGCCTGATTCACGCGACGGATTTCGCAGACCGCATCGAGCACAACATCATTCCGCTTCTGAAAGCTGGCGCCGTAGTGCTTTGCGACCGGTATATTTATACCGCTTTCGCGCGCGACGTGGTGCGCGGGATGGACTCCAAGTGGGTGCGAGAGACCTATTCTTTTGCCGTGAAACCCACCGTAGCCTTTTATTTCCGGATTCCGCTCGACGTTTCCATGAAGCGCCTCCACGCCAGCCGCAATGGCTTCAAGTACTATGAGGCTGGGCTGGACCTCGAACTCAGCGAAGATCCCGACGAGAGCTTTAGGCTATTTCAAGGACGCATCGTTCAGGAATACGAAAACATGATCGCGGAGTATGACCTCACCGTAGTCGACGCCACTCTGCCGATTGAAGAGCAACAGGAGCAGATGCGGCAGACCGTAAAAGCGCGGCTGGCGCAGGCGAAGCGCTTGAGGGTAGCCCCTTGAGAGAAACGTACGGAGTAAGCCTGCCGGGAATGAACCTGGCGGAGCTCAGCGGAAAACTGATCGTGATTGAGGGAACCGATGGGGTGGGCCGCTCAACGCAGATCGATCTGCTGAAGCCCTGGCTTGAGCACCTGGGTCATGCCGTGGTGGACACCGGAATTACCCGTTCGGCCCTGGCCGGCAAAGGCATTAAAAAGGCCAAGGAAGGCCACACACTCGGCCGCGTAACCCTGACGCTTTTCTACGCCACCGATTTCGCCGACCGGCTCATCCGCCAGATCGTTCCGGCGCTGCAGGCGGGCTTCGTGGTCCTTACCGACCGCTACATTTACTCGCTGATGGCGCGCGCGCTGGTGCGCGGGCTCGATCCGGCGTGGCTGCGCAACCTGTACAGCTTCGCGATCAAGCCCGACGTCGTGCTCTACCTTCGCACCGGGGTCGAGGAGCTAATCCCGCGCGTGGTTTTCTCCCGCGGGTTCGACTATTGGGAGTCCGGCATGGATTTGCACGCCAGCGAAGATATGTACGACAGCTTCTGCAAATATCAGACGGCGCTGCTCTCCCAGTTTGACAATCTTTCCTCCGCTTACGGATTCGAGGTGATCGACGCTACACAGGATATCCGCTCCATCTGCAATCTGCTCCAGGCGCGCATCGCGCGCGTGCTGGGGAGCAAGCCGGAGGCGACAAAAGCTCCCGTGGCGGTGGAGAGATCGATCGAAAGCACAGAGGCATCCTCAACGGGTGTGAAGGCTCTGAAAGACGGCGCGGCGTAGGAGGCATGCAACCGGCGTAGCGCAGATCTTCTCGGGTGGCTTTGCGGCCTGTCATTCTGAGCGCGGCGAAGAATCCCCGTATTTTGTTCAGTCCGAAGAAAT
>JBOGJW010000312.1:0-5716 GCA_050745245.1 Terriglobia bacterium
TCGCCGGCCCAGGCGCGAGCCGTCATCAAAAATCTCCACTTGTTCGAAGAGCCGGGTGGAATCGTCATGAGCCGCAAGCAGACGGGCGCGCAGTGGGATTATCACTACGGCTGGGCGCCCGTTCAACTCATCGCCGTGGAGAGCCTGAGGCGCTACGGCGACAATTCCGACGCGGACCGGATCTCGGCGGAGTTTCTTTCGATGGTGGATCAGAATTTCAAGCGCGATCACACCATCCGCGAGAAGTACAACGTGGTGACGCGCTCTTCGGAAGTTTCCGTTCAAGTCGGCTACCACGAAAACGTCGTGGGCTTTGGCTGGACCAACGGCGTGTTTCTAGCGCTGCTTCATGAGCTGCCGCCGAGCTGGCGGCTGCGAGCGGGGCTGTAGCGGCGGTCTATGACCGCCGGTCCTCATTTTTCAATCAGACTCGGCGCTCAAAATTTCCTTTCATTGCGCCACACTCAGTCTGAATGCAATCTTCTGGTGGCGCAGGTGCGGATCGCTGGTGTCTTTCGCGGCCAGCCGCACCGGAACCCAGAGCCTCCCCACAGCGTGCTGCAGAGTCTTCTCAGGCCCGTTGGCGTACGGGTTGTAAGGGTAGATGGGCCACACGAGCCGCGCGGTGGGATCCACTTTCAGCGTCCAGCCGTGATGTCGAATCCATCCGCCGATTTCGCCGGGCCCGAGATCGACGCGCTCAGGCCCCAGCACAATCTTTTTTCCCGCGCCGGTTTCTAGCATTTCGCCGGGTTTCAAACAGAGCTGCAGGTCCAGGTCGGCCTCCTCGGCTGGATTCCCGTGAGAGGTCAGATCGAAAGTGAAGCTGAGCGAATTGCCAGAGGGCCTCGTGACGTATAGGTCGCTGAAGAACGTGTTGTAGGCCAGGGACAGCCGGTCGCGTTCACTGCCCATCTGGAGTCGGCTGTTGATCGGCATGTAAAAGGTCTGGCCGCGCAGCCTCTCGGAAAATGTGGCGAGCGGCGGCTCGTGTTTCGAATTTGCGCCGGTGATGACGAGCCCCACGCGGCGGTTGAACACGCTGAAATTTCCCTGGCGATCCAGGCTGAACTGATTGGTTACCGAGCGCGTCGCGATCAGCCCCGAGAGGCACACCACCCAATTGCCCGTTTTGCGGATTCCGGCCGGAATGCTCAGTCGCGCGGAATAATCGGGCCGGTCGTCAGGAATGGGCGCGACCGGGCCTGCATGGAAATAGAGGGCGTCCTGCGCGAGACGGCCCAGCGCGACCATGCTGAGCTTGCCGGGAGAGAAGAAGCTTGTAAGAAACTCGGCGTAGCGCCGGCCGCCGGGGAACAGCGAAAACGCGAAGTGGCCGTACGGGCTCACCTCCCAGTAACGGTTGCGGTCGTCGATCACCTCAACGGGCTCACCATTCGGATACGTGAAGTTTTCGTGAAACGCCAGGTTCTTTCGGATGGCCGCCCGCGCCGCCGGGTCCTTGCTGTGCTCCCAGTAGACTCCCACCGCATCGAGCGTCAGGTAATCGTAACCCGGCGTGGGTAGATTGTGCGCGTGCTCTCCCCAGAAGCCATCAGGAGATATCTCGACAGTTGCGAACCGGTGAAGGATCTGCGTTCCGAGCTGCACCCAATCCGGCTTCCCGAAAACGCGCCCGGCAAGATAGATCAACTCGGCCCACTGCACGTAATGGTTGGGCGAGGTTCCAAGGTAGGGCGACTCGTACCACGGGAAGTTCAGCCGCGCCCGCGCGCCACCCACGAGCAGCCCCGTGTTTCTCTCTATGGAGCGCCGCCAGCGCTCGCGGCGGACCGCTCCAAGCTGCGGCTGAAGGATGCGGTAAGCCTCAAGCCACATGTACGTGTCCCAGTCGCTATCCAGGCGCGGCTCAAAGCGGCCCTTCTCGTCCTCGCTCGCCAGCAGGTCGCCAATGCGCAGCGCGAGCTTCAGCATGGCCGGATCGTGATAATGAGGGTTCGCGGGATCTTTCCGCGCGTACAGGACGGCTGGCGCGAGAATCGCGTAGGGGAAATGACGCCAGTCGGGCCGTGTCTCGAGCTGCTGCAGCGACGGGGTCGCTTCCGCGTCGAGCGCCTTTCGGACCTGCGCGCTCCCGGCCTCGAGCAGGGGAAAGTACGCGCCGGGGAGCTGCGAGGTTGCCGAACGGCCAGGCAAACCGCTCAATATCATCACAGCCAGAGCCAAGAGCGGTGTCGCACTAGTTCGTCTATTCAGAGTCATCGCAATCACCGTTAGACTACGCTGAATGTCTTCTCCTGCGTCTCGCCCGTCGCAACGTCTCGTGCGCAGACGCGCCACGCGCCCGTGGGATCGTTGAGCGCGAGGGGAATACGCTCGGTCTGGGGCACCGATGACAAGAAGACGTTCCGGGAATATAGATCATACGGAGTGCCGGCCGGCGTGAAGAAGTCCAGACGGACAACCCTGAAAGAGCCCTGAGGCAATTCCGCATCAGCGGCAAGCCTCAGTTCGAGCGTGGCGCCTGTGGCGGCCTGCTTCAGGATATCCAACCTCAATGGCGACACCGGTTGAGGCGAGCGCGTAAAGACCAGCGGCTCAAAGGGCTTCAGATCCGCTTTGAGCATGCGCAGCGCTCCAAGCTGCCGCCGGCCTCGAACATCATACGTGTACCGCGCGTCCTGCCAATTAATCGTCACCGCCGCTTCCGTGCTGAGGAGCGAGTTGTCGATCCTGCCCTCGTGCCTTCCGGCAATAGGTATGGTCGGATTATCTTCCCATCCCGCGTCATCGAACTGGGGATTCCGGAAGATCGCAACGTGTTCTAAGGGTCCGTTCGCGAATGTAACGACCTCCGTGCCCGGCAAGCGCCCTCCATCTTCCCCAAGCACTCTCACCACCGGCTTAATGCCCGCAACGCTCAAAATCCCCTCGATGAGTTCCGGCAGGCTGGAGCTTGGGTTCGGCCGAAGCCGCTGGTAGCAGTACTCTCCAACTTCCATGTTCAGGAAAATGGCCCTCCCTTTTCCGAAGCGGTTGACGATGACGAGCGGCGCGCTTCCGCTCCGCGCCAGGGCCTTGCCCTCCGTTACAGCGATCGTGTCATTGGCCGCGCTGACTTTCAGCAGCTTGCCTTGAAGGCTAAGCGGGCGCTCGCCGGCAACGCCCCGAACCTCGCTACCGCCGGGCTGCCCCTTTGCATGCGTGATGCCGAAGACGTCGTCGAGCTGCCCCCGCCCGAGATCGCGCCCGTGTTCGTTCATCGTGGCGCAACGCGAATCCGCCACCAGCAGGCCACCAGCGCGCACAAATTCGCGGATCAGCTCCGCCTCGCCGGCGCTCACGGCCATTGCCTGGGGCATGATGAAAACGCGGTACCGCCCTTCGCTCAGAATGCCCGCCTTCACCTGTAATGTGGAGGCAAAGTCATACTGCAGGCCCAGATCTTCGATCACTTTGGTCCAGCTATTGCGCACGGCGATCGCGTGACTGCCGTGATCGGACCCACTCCTGAGCATCCACTCACGAGCGTGGCGCAGATTATCGAGCAGCCAATGGATCTGGTCCGACGGCGGGGAATAATAAATCGCGATGCCGGGATGAACGCGGCGCGCATTGATGAAGAGCTTGCCGATGCCTTCACGCAGCTCCTTGAACGTGGCGGCAAAAGCTTCCGCGGCCGGCGTAAGCTGGCCCGTTTGCGGGTCCACGAACTGGTACTGCGGAAGATTATCATCCCAGATGAGCGTACCGCGGTGCGCATGGAAAAGCCCCCACCAGACGGGCTGAACCGCCTCCTGCTGGCCCCGCCGATTCTGCGCGGTAAGCGGCTTCCCGGCCTTGAAGGCGTAGTCGTGAGTCGAGACCATGATCGTCTCGGGTTTTAACGAGCGGATGATTTCGACGTTGTTCCCGCCGTTGTAAGGCTCAATGACGTCGTCGACTCTGAGCACCTGCTCGTAGTTGTACCACCCGAACGGAAACGGCGACTGCCCGCCTTCCGTCGCGCAGCGCGCCGCGGGGTCTTCCGATTTGCAGACCGCGGCCGCCCGCCCAACTGCGTCAGCAAACGTCTCGTCCATAAAGTTTCGAAAGTCACACCACGGCGTCACATTCCACCCCTCGGTGGAGCGAATGGCGGCAAGCTCGGCATAGAAGCGCTTATCGAGCGACGCAACTTCCACCCAGGACTGGAACGCTGCGGGCTTTTCGGCTCCACGGCCCCAGCGCTCGTTGGCCGCGGCGAGCGATCCCAGCTTTCGCGCAAGCGCTTCTTCGGTGACGTCCGGAACGGAGCGGGTCTCCCGGATAATGGCGAGCAGAGGCTCCCAACGATCACGCAAGGAAGCAGCTTCCGGAGCGGGTTCGGCAAGCGGCACGGCCCATTCCCTTTTCAGACGGGAGACGCTTCCGAATTTCGCCTGGAACCCCGCCGCCGCTACCGCGTCAAACGCGCGGTCCGTCGTGGTGCAGGCGATCATCAGGTTTTTCTCGTCCCAAAGAGTTCCGGGGTGAGTCGCATCGTCCCATCGCGTGAACTCGTTCGTCTGCCATTCCTGGCTCACTCGGCGGGGATGGGCATACATGCGCCGCAGATACTCCGCAAATTTCGCCGTGCAATATTCGGAGTGGCAGAAATCCTGCGGCTTGATCTGCCAGCCTTCTCCCAGCTCGTCCGCAATGTTGTAGTAGAGTGGGCGGAACGCCTTGTGCTGACGGACGTAGCGCGTGATGTGCTCGCGCACGTACTCATTCGTCTTAGGATCATTGAGGCAAGGTTTCCTAACCCAGAGCTTGAGGTTTTCCCGGTCCGCGCTGAACTGGTTAACGACGCTGTACCAGTGCTCACGGCGCTTGATGTAAATGGAAAAGATTTCCCACGTCATCTGCTCGACGTAGAACCGGAAGTTATTATCGAGGATATATGAGAAGTCGCCGTCGCGCTCAGCGATGGTTCCGTCCACACCCGCCTCGCGCAATTGGCCGTAGAAACCGTCCGGGTAGTGCGCCCAACTGATCACTTGGTACTCGTCCCAGCGATCAGGCGGCGGAGACAGCAAAAACTTCGCTCCAGCCAACTGAGGAACGCCGTTCACTTTCACGTAGATCCAGTTGGAGTAAGCCAGGCCCGAATCCAGATTGAACGAGAAGCGCAGCGGAGAGGCCAGACTGGCAGGGATGGGGAACGTCAGGGCTCCTGCGGTGCGGCCAAAGCTGTCGATCCAGAGAATCTCTGTGGGGCCGTCGGGAGCACGCCGGAACCGGAGGGCGCCGTTCAAAACGCCGCCCCAGTCGTATACGTCGCGATCGAGCGTCAACTCCCCGACTTGCAGTGCTGCCGGACCTTCAGGGCTCGCTTGGGCGAAGGCTGGTTTCCGGCCGCTCGCCTTCAGCGCCGCGCCGGAAAGCGAAGCGCCGAGAGCGACCCGGAGGAACCCCCTCCTGCTGCGATAATCGTTATCGGTCATACCAAATCCCACGTTGTGCAGGGTAGCCATTGCCCCGGCTCACCACACTGGCGAAGTGCCGCCTTCATAAGAGCCTTCAAAATTAATGGCCCCGCCGCATTAGAGCCTACGACACGCTGAACGTATTCTCCTGTGTTTGCCCCGTCGCTACATCGCGCGCGCGAATACGCCACGCGCCCGTAGGATCGTTGAGCGCGAGGGGAATACGCTCGATGTGGGGACCTGATTTCAGGATCAGGTTGCGCGCGTAAAGGTTATATGGCTTGCCGTCAGGCGTCAGCAAATCC
>JBOGJW010000313.1:0-4309 GCA_050745245.1 Terriglobia bacterium
CCCCTGTGCAGCAGAAAGCCCACGGCACAAAACAGGTGCCGTGGCTTGTCACTTATCACCGCGTCTTTTTTTTCTTTTGCGGGCGCGGCGCCCTTCGAATTCGGGAACCACGTTTCTTATGGGCGCGGCTTGATGAATAAAGCCGTGCATGGCATATCCCAACTGGGTTTGGCAGTTCGCCAAATCCGCCTCGTATTGTCCGTATCCCTCCTGATCGCGCTTGAGGACGAATCGGAAATAGGGGAGCAGCAAGTGGAGTTGAGCGTCGAGATCAGCCGCTCTGCGGCTGTAATCAGCCCCCACAGTGGCGTTCTCTCTTCGCGACGCCTCGCGGCTGAAGAGCCATAGCGGGTGAAGCACATCGCTCACCACCACGTACGTCTCAAATCCGTAGTAAACATTTTCCGGCGACTCGCTGAACGCGCTGCGCCATTTTTCGACGTTCTGAAGACGCGACAGGAGGGCATCACGGGCCTGGCTTGCCAGCACCCTTTCCGCCTGCGGAGCCTTCCACTGCGCGGGACGCTCCTGGCTTAGAAGGTCGCGGATGCGGTAATACGAGATGTAGATCTTGTACAAGATGGCCTTCACCTGGGCCGGCGTTAGGGGAGGAGTCGCAATCGGGATTGGAGTGGTAATCGGCGCCGGGAGCGTTCTTGGCGCAATCCGCTCCACCTGGAGTCCTTTCGCTCCCGCCAGCAGCGCCGACTGCGCGGCGGCGAGCTGCTGCTGACGCCGGTTGCGAAGGTAATCGACGTACGATGCGAGGGGCTCGCCTGGGGCGAGCAGCGCCGTGGCCGCCTTGCTGAATTGCGCGGCATCCGAGGGGCTCTGGTACTGGGCAATCGCCGGCGCAACGGCCTTGAGATCGGGCCCGAGGGCCGTGAGCGCCTGAACAGCGCACTCGCCCGCGTTGACACTGTCGGGGTGGTAAAAGAAGTCGTAACGCTCTTTTTCGAGCGTCTCGAGCTCGGCCCGAACCGTGTGAATCTTCTCGTTAAAGAGCGAGCGCTCCGGCAGGCTCATCTTCCACTTCTCGGGCTGGGCGATGCTAAGGAGATCGCTGACCCGCGCCGAGGCCAGGAAAACGTTCTGGAGCAGCGCCTTGACCTGCGCCGGCGGCAACGCCTGCCCCGCAGGAATGTTCTGCACGGATTGCGCGGCAGGCGGCGGCGCGGGCGCTGTATTGATCGAGGTTGTTGTGCCCGGCCGCGTGGCGGGGGGATTCGCCGCAGCGGCCGTCTCCGTGGGCGGTGCGGGGGAAGACGTTGAGCGCGCGGGCTGGGCCGCCGCGGATTCGGATGCCGGCGCCTTGGGGCGCTCCGCTGCCGCGATTGCGGATTCGGGCTTTGGCGATTGCGGCTGGGGCTGCGCTTCGGCAGCGAATTTCCCGGGGAACCGCGCCGCCAGCTCGGATTGAAGCCGGGCCGCCAAAGCCTGGAAATCGTCCGCCGTCTTCTGGTACTGCGCTCCGGCGGCCGGGCTCTCACCCCGGCTCACCAGCGCGGCCACATTCCGTATCTGCGGGATGAGCGCCGTGAGGGCGTCGAGCGTCTTCTGCGCGGCCGCAGCATCATCCTGATGATAGAGGAGCTGATAGCGCCACTTCTCAAGCGTCCGAAGCTGGTCCTGGAGCAAGCCGGCGGAGTTGCTAAACTCAGACCGCTGTTCAGCCGTGATTTTCCAGTTGTCAGGCCGGGCGAGCGAGAGCAGATCCTGAACGCGCGCGCTTTCAAGGTAGACGTCGAGAAGCGCGCTCTTTAATTCCGAGCTCTGCCCGGCCGGCTTCGCCGCGCTTGCCCAACCGGGCGAACTAAGAGCCAGGGCGGCCACAGCGACATACAGGAACTTCATCGAACGCCTCCGGGAAATCAGGTGGGTCGCGTAGAGGCGGCTTCATGCCGCCATTTTGGCGTGGCGGGATAAACCCGCCGTCATTTTGGCGTGGCGGGATAAACCCGCCGCTACAGTCGCGCCCGAAGCTACGGCATCACCCGGGAGAGTCAATTCGCCTGGTCCACGAAGTGTTTAAGAATAAGGCGCGACTCCTCACTGAGTTCTAGAAACTCGATCCCAGCCCCGCGGCCGTCAGTCGAGTAAAGCACGCGGCAGCGGCAGACGAGCGGCACGTCTTCGGGTTTGAGGTTAAACGAAATCAGGCCCTCGGTCTGAGGCGGAAGGCCCTCGGCGGCGTCGGCTCCCATTCCGCATTCGCTGATGTTGCGCGAGGCGAGGATGTACTCCTGGCCCGCCCATTCCAGCGTGGCCTGCGTCGAAAGCGGGACGCGAGCGAATCGCCGCCTTTCGTCCCCCAGACCGGATGCGTTACGAGGGTCCATCGCCTTTTGTACAAGCTGTGAAGGTTGCCCCGCTCAAAATTATAAGCCAAACAAGGCCAGCAGAGAATGTGGCGGCAGGGCAAGCGAAAAGACTAAGACCCTCTCGCCAAGGCACCAGGGCGCTAAGAAGCGCAAAGTACAGCTCTTTTCGTTTCCTTTGTGCCACCTTTGCGGCTTTGCGAGAGGCCCTTCACCTCACCGCCTCACGATGCGCTGAATCGAGACGGCGCGCCCGGTAGCGGGATCGGCGTCAATCAACACGGCAGAGAGCCTGGCGTCTGCCTTCGCCACTTCGAACCGCACGGGCATCTGGTCGAGATACTTTTTGATGGCCGCGTCCTTTTCCACTCCAATTACCGAATCGTATGGACCGCTCATTCCAACATCGGTAATGTAGGCCGTTCCTTCCGGCAAGATCGACTCATCCGCAGTGGGGATGTGAGTGTGCGTTCCGAGCACCGCCGTGACACGCCCATCCAAATACCAGCCCAGGGCTACTTTCTCCGAAGTCGCTTCCGCATGCATGTCGACGATGCGAATTTTCGTTTGCGGCGGGATCGCGGAGAGCGCGGCATCGGCGGTGCGGAACGGGCAGTCCAGCGCTGGAAGAAAGATGCGGCCCTGGAGGTTGAGCACGGCGTAGGGTACTTTCGCGGCGGTTTCCGCCAGGTGCAGCCCGCTTCCCGGCGCGGGCGATGGGTAATTCGCGGGCCTGAGCAGACGCCCGTCCGCGCGCTCGGCGAGATACGAGATGATTTCCTTCTTATCCCAGATGTGATTCCCGGACGTCAGCACGTCGATGCCGAGCGCCAGGAGCTCTTCCACCAGCGGAGGCGTAATACCGAAACCTGCCGCGGCATTTTCGCCGTTGGCCACAACCGCATCAGGAGCGAACTCCTGCCGCAGGCCTGGCAGCACTTCGCGGACAACACGCCGGCCCGGGTGGCCAAAAATGTCGCCAATGAAGAGTATTCTGAACCGGTTATGCAAAGGTTCTCCCATCGGGCGGGCAGGCGTAAACCCGGCGGATGACGAGCGGAGTTGCGCAGCCGAACGCGCCGGTCTTCGGTCCTGACGGGTGAGGGAAAGAGGCCCGGGGCCGCCTGGCGCGTCTTATAGCGCCAAGCGTCGAGAATCAGAACACAGCCGCTTCAAGAATCTGATCAAGGACGTGATTGCATTCTTCCACCTTCTGGTCCAACTGGCGGGCGGCCGCCTGCTGGCTGGCCTGCAACCGGTGGTAATCGTCCGCGATGTTCAGGGCGGCAAGTACGGCCGTGCGCAGCGAGTCCACATTCTGCGTGCGCGACGCGATGGTGCGCATCTTCTCATCCACGAACCGCGCCAGCATGCGGATATACTCGGGGTCAAGCTGCCCGCGCATGTGGTATTCCTGGTCGTAGATGGATACGCGAATTCCGTCTTGCGAGAAAGGCGCCAAAGCGTTCTCCGGCCGGGCGGCGGCGAGTTTGCGCCGCCAATCTCTTCAGAAACCCTGCTGAATACGCCCTATTATCCCGCAGAATCCTGCTTTGTCAACGCCTCAACCTGCTCGAGAAGCTTCTCGACGCGCGAGCGGACGTCCTCGCGCTCGCGCCGCAACGTCTGCACTTCCCGCTCCAGCGCTTCCTTCAGATGGACGCCGTCGCGCGACTCGGCGCGAAGCTTTTCAAGCTGCTGCGCCAGCGAGCGGTTCTCCGCCTGAGTCCGCTGGAAGATTTCCACTACCTTCGACACCTTCTCTTCGAGTTTCTGAACTTGTTCCATCGATCCGTTAACTTCCTCTTTTGCGTTGCCCGGCATAAGGCGTAAACGCCTCCAACCGAAATAGAGAGTTTAACCCAAAACCTCGCTAGCGCACACCGGCGCAGACTTCGTGCTTTTCGAAGTCTGTCCTGGTTGGGCCTTCGGCCCGCGAAGGATTATGAAAATGGCTCGGAACCGCCTCCACGGGTGTCGTCGTGCTAAGC
>JBOGJW010000314.1:0-6924 GCA_050745245.1 Terriglobia bacterium
CTGCTACAAAACCACAATTTCGGACGGTCAGCGCTTTTATGCCCTTGGAGGTTTTCTATGCTGTCGCGACGTAAATTCCTGAAGACGCAGGCCGCGGGTATCGCGCTTCCGTTCGCGCTCTCGGGCGCCGCGGGCGCGGGCATGGCGGCGGAGGGCGCTGCTGGCGGCCAGGCGGGGCAAACGCCAGGCCAGCCTCGCATTTTCGACTGCCACAATCACTACAACGGTGATCCGGCCTACGGCGAGAAGCTCGTGGCAAAGCTCGAGTCCATCGATGGGATGGCGTTCCTGCTGACCCCGCCCAAAGATCTGGATAGCGCGAAAAAGCTGATCGACAAATATCCGAAGCGCCTGATCGGCTTGGGCGAGCCGAGCCTCGATGACGCACACGTTACCGACTGGGTGGACCGGTTTCATGACGCCGGGTTCCGAGGTTTGGGGGAGCTCGAATTTCCGCGGAAGAACTACGACGTGCGGGATTACTGGCCGGTGTACGAGCGCGCGCAGAGATACAACATGGTCGTGCTCTTCCACACCGGCATTGTGGCGCGCGACAATCCGAAGGTCCCAGAGAATGTCAGCGTCGAGCGCATGCGCGTGACCCGCCTTGACCTGATCGCGCGGCGATTTCCCGGGATTACCGTGATAGGCGCTCACTGTGGCAATCCGGACTACCACTGGGCAGGTGAAATCGGGCGCTGGAATCCGAACCTGCTCTTCGATCTTTCCGGCTCCAGCCTGCTCAAGAAGAAGAACGATCCCACGTTCTTCAAATCGATTTTCTGGTGGACAGGCCTGGTGAGCCCGCACACGCCGAAATCCAACGCCAGCGCCTTCCAAAAGCTGGTGTTCGGTTCGGACTGCTTTGACGGAGACCTGGGTGAGCTCGAGGAGGGACCCGGGCGGTATCGCAGAATGCTCGACGCCTGCGGCGTGCCGCGCGAGGCGCAGGCCGACATCTTCAGCGGTACCATCTGGCGGATTCTGAACTCCAAAGCGTGATGTAGCGCCGGCAGCTTGCCGGCAATCGCGGCAGGGACAGCGCGGCCATGTGGCCGCAAAGCGCCAATTTCATTCATTCCCGCGAAAGCGGGAATCCATTAGCCCCGGGCGTCGTGGGCTAACCTCTTTCGCCCGCTTTGCGGGCTGATTTTATTAACGAGCTTATGAGACACGACGCTTGCTCCAGGCCCGCCAAGACCAGGCAAAAAGCTATTGCACCGCCCCATCATTGGGGCGAAAATGGATGAAAGGCCTTGTTCGCAGCGGCCAACAGCGCCAGCACCTTCGGAACTGGCGATTTCTGAGGGAATAACGCTTGCGCCGGTCAGGATATCCGCCCTTCTCTTCCCCATCCCGGGTCCGCAACAGGGATTTAGCCCCTGCCACTGAATCTTTTCAGCGCGTCGAGCTGGAAGACGATCACTTTCACGACCACTGCGGCGTTTTCGCCGTTTTCGGGCACCCAGAGGCCGCGCATCTCACGCAGCTTGGCCTCTACGCATTGCAGCACCGAGGCCAGGAGAGCGCCGGCATCTGCATCTCTGACGGGCTGAACCTTACGTGCCACAAGGGCATGGGGCACGTGAACGACATCTTCAATAGCGGCGTTCTGAACGGTCTGCCGGGCCGGCTGGCGATTGGCCACACGCGCTACTCCACAGCGGGCGATACCGATCTGAGAAACGCACAGCCGCTCACCGTGAGCTGCCAAAAAGGCCAAGTGGCGCTAGCGCATAACGGGAACCTGGTGAACGCCTCGGCAATCCGCAGGGAACTCGAGGGCCGAGGTGACATTTTCCAGACCACCAGCGATACGGAGGTGATCCTGCATTTCTTCGCACGCTCAAAGCATGCGGGGATTCCCGAATCGCTTGCCGACGCCCTCGACCGGGTGGAGGGCGCCTTCTCGCTGGTGGCGCTGTTCAAAGACTGCGTCTATGGCGTGCGCGACCCGCGCGGGTTCCGCCCGCTGTGCCTGGGCCAGCTTGGCGATGCCTCCGTACTAGCTTCCGAGACCTGCGCGTTCGACCTTATCAACGCCACCTACATTCGCGACATCGAGCCTGGAGAGATGGTGATTCTCGACCGGAGCGGCATCACGTCCCTGCGCTTCTCCCCGCCCGCGCCCGCCTCGCAATGCATCTTCGAGCACGTTTATTTCTCGCGGCCCGATAGCCTGGTGTTTGGCCGCTCGGTTCAGCAAAGCCGCGAGATGCTGGGCCGCCTGCTGGCGCGCGAGCACCCGGCGGTGGCGGATTGCGTAATTCCGGTGCCGGACTCGGGCGTCCCGGCCGCGATTGGCTTCGCCGAAGAGTCCGGCATTCCCTTGAAGATGGGCCTCATTCGCAATCATTACGTAGGACGCACGTTCATTGAGCCCAGCCAAGCCAACCGGGACCTCGGTGTGAAGCTCAAGCTCAATCCCGTGCGCAGCCTGATTCAAGGCAAACGCGTGGTGCTGGTGGACGATTCGATTGTGCGCGGCACCACCAGCCGCAAGATAGTGGGTCTTGTACGAGATGCCGGCGCGAGCGAGGTGCACCTGAGGATTAGCTGCCCGCCGACCGTCTCGCCGTGTTTTTACGGCATTGATACGCCAACCCGCAAGGAACTGATTGCGGCCACTCACACCATTGAAGAGATTCGCCAGTACACCGGGGCCGACAGCCTCGGTTACCTGTCGCTCGAGGGTCTGCGGCGAGCCGCCGGAGACGAGCGTGGGCACGATTGCCTGGCCTGCTACACCGCCAATTATCCGACGACGATTCAGGAGCCGTTGATTACGCTTCGGCATCGGGATTGAAGACCATGGAACCTGCCGAAATCCAAGAATCCACCCGGAGCGAGCCGGCGCAGCCCCCGAGCGCTCCTCCGCCCGCGCCGCCCCGGAAAGGCGACGGCGTTTGGGATACGGTGCGCACGCTGCTTATTATCCTGGTGGGCGTGTTCTGTATCCGCAGCTTTATCGGCGAGGCCACGGTGATCCCGACCGGCTCGATGGAGAATACGATCCTGGTGGGCGACCACGTTTTCCTCAACAAGCTGCTCTACGGCCCCGGGCTGCCCTACACTTCCTTGCGGCTGCCGCGACTGCGGCACGTTCACCGCGGGGACATTATCGCTTTCCGGTATCCGCTGAACCCCTCCGTAATGTACGTCAAGCGCGTGATCGGGCTCGGCGGCGACGTGATCCGGATAGTGAACAAGCAGGTGTACCTTAACGGTAAAAAACTCGATGAGCCCTACGCCATCCACGAGTATCCTGGCATCTTCCCACTGCGCGATAACTTTCCCCCTCCCGTGAGCGAGATTGATTCGCTCCCCGAGTCATGGGGAATTGACCCGGGGTGGGCCCGCAAAATGCCTCGCTATATCCGCCCCGACGGGCTCCACGTGCCGAAAGGATACGCGTTTGTCATGGGCGACAATCGGGACAACTCCTCCGACAGCCGGTTCTGGGGCTTCGTACCCCTCCAGAACATCGTTGGCGAGCCACTGTTGGTCTATTGGTCCTATAACGCGCCAACCAGCGAGTGGCTCGACGACTCGCTGGAGGGCCGTCTGCGCTTCGATGGATCGATTGTCTGGCACTTTGTCCAGAACACCCGCTGGACCCGCATCGGAAAACTCTTCGAGAACCCCTACTGAACCCTTCCCCCTCATGCGCTACAAAGACGCGGGCGTCGATTTTGGCGCGGCCCGCCGTGCGAAATCGAAGATCAAGAAGCTGGCGCAGTCCACTTTGAATCCGCGCGTGCTCGGCGGCACAGGCGGTTTTGGAGGCTTCTACGCTCTGCGTGGGATGACGCGGGATGCGGTGCTCGTCGCCAGCATGGATGGGGTCGGAACCAAGCTCAAGATCGCCTTTGAGATGAACCAGCACGGCACGGTGGGCGCCGACCTCGTCAACCATTGCGTCAACGATATTGCCGTGCACGGCGCGCGGCCGCTGTTCTTCCTGGATTACCTCGCCACCGGCAGGCTACAACCGAAAATCGCAGCCGAGATCGTCGCCGGAATCGCCCGCGCGTGCCGCGAGGCGGACTGCGCGCTGATTGGCGGCGAGACGGCGGAGATGCCGGGCTTCTACCCCGATGCGGAATACGATTTGGCAGGGTGCATCGTGGGCTGGGCGCCTCGCGCCCGGATCGTGGACGGCGCGCGCATTCGCCCCGGGGACTCGATTCTGGCGCTTCCCTCGCTTGGCCTTCACACCAACGGCTACTCGCTGGCTCGCAAGGTTCTGCTGGAGTCTGCCGGGATGAAACTCGATCAGCGCGTCCCCGAGCTGGGCCGCACGCTGGGGGAGGAGCTGCTCGCGCCGCATCGCTGCTATGGTCCGCTGCTGTGGCCGCTCCTGGCCAAGGACTGGGTCAACGGGTTAGCTCACATTACAGGCGGCGGCATTACGGATAATCTCCCGCGCATTCTGCCCGCCGGTTGCCAGGCCTGCATCGCGCTGGGTTCCTGGCCGGTCCCCCCGATCTTCGAACTCATCGCCAGGCTCGGCCGGATTCCGCGCGGCGAGATGCTGCGGACGTTCAACGTGGGCGCCGGTATGATCCTGATCGTTTCACCGGAGCGCCTGAAGCAGGTGGTAGAGTATCTCCGCAAGCGCGGTGAGTCCCTTAGCTTGGTGGGGGGCGTTGAGCGCGGCCAGCGGACCGTAAAGTACATTAAACGAGTGCGCGGAGGTGCGGCATTTCCGGTATCATGAGAGGTCGCTCGGGACCCGAGGTTTGGTCCCGGGGCAATCCTGATTCCTATGGAGAATGGTTTGAATTCACAAGGTAAGTCCGGCGAGCGGGGCGCAGGTTCGGGCGCAGTAATCGCCGTCGTTATCATTGTCGTCATTCTTGTGGCTCTGGTATTCACGCTGGCGCGCAATCCCGCGCCTGGTATCAAACCCGCTGAAGCCATTAAAGGCATCGGATTGAGCCGGACGGTGGAGTTCATCGTGCACGATCCCCGTTATGACATTAAGAGCGTTCGGATCAATGTGGGGCAGAACGGAAGGGTGTTCGCGGTTCCGGTAAGCCTCAAGCGCATCCCGCAGCCGAAGGGGAAAGGCATCAGCGTGCTGGCCTCCGCGCGGGTGGGGCGCCGCGCAGTACCGCAGTTGCGCGAAGGCCGCGCGACGCTGGGCGTGACGGCGCTGAATGATTCCTGGGGCCGGTTCTTCCGCGGCGGAGAAGCGCATCTCGTGCTGCAAGTACCAGTCCGCTTTATGCCGCCGCAGGTGGAAGTGCTCACCACGCAGCACTACATCAACCAAGGCGGCTGCGACATGGTGGTGTTCAACGTTTCCCCCGGCACCGTCCGCTCCGGAGTTCAGGTTGGGAGCTACTTCTTTCCGAGCTGGCCGATCAGCGACGCGCAGCCCCAAACACGCCTGTGCATCTTTGCCTACCCTTACAACGTGGACCCGGCGACGCCCGCGCACATCGTGGCCGGCGACGATGCCGGCAATGAAAGCGTGGCGTCGTTCACGTACCGCGTCTTTCCCAAGAAATTTCACGCGAGCACGCTCGCGATTACCGACTCTTTCATGCAGCGCGTGGTGCCGCCCATCCTTAGCCAGACCACCGCGATCGATGACCAGGGCAGCCTTCTGAAAAACTATGTCGCGATCAATCACGACCTGCGCATCGTGGACAAGAAGCGGCTCGTGCAGTTTTCGAAGGAAACCAATCCGAAACTCATGTGGAGCCAGCCGTTTATCCAGCTTGCAAATTCCAAGGTAGAGTCTCCGTTCGCCGATTTCCGCACCTACACCTACAACGGCCAGGTGATCGATCACGAAGTCCACCTCGGTTTTGACCTTGCCGTCGTCGCTCACACTCCGGTGGTTGCCGCGAACGACGGCCAGGTGATCTTCGCGGGCTGGTTCGATATCTTCGGAAACGCCGTGATCATCGATCACGGCTGCGGGCTGCAATCACTTTATGGACACCTGGCGTCCTGGGATGTGAAACCAGGCGAGCTGGTGAAGCGCGGACAGGTGATCGCCCACAGCGATTCCACGGGCCTCGCGGGCGGCGACCACCTGCACTTTGGGATGTACCTTGACGGAATTCCAGTGAACCCCACGGAGTGGTGGGACCCGCACTGGATTCACGACCGCATCATGGCGAAGCTGCAGCAGTTCCGGCAGCCGTAGCGCCCGTGCTGGCGGCCGGCCGGCATCTTGCCGCCACGAACACAGTGCCGCCGAGACGGCGGCGCTACTGTCCTTTGCACATCTTCCGCGCCTCGTCCATCTGTTCCGCTGTGTGCTTGGAGGGGATGACGACGAGCTTGATGCGGTGATTCACCGCGTACTGGTTCAGCTTATTGACCCCGCCTTGGCCGGTGTACTTCTGGTGGGGGAGTTTGGCATTGAAGGTCTCGAGCACCGTGTATTGCGTGCGCACATAGATTACCCCGATAAAAAGCAGCTTTCCCTTCGGAGGCATGCCCTTCGCGAGAATGGCGCAGCCCGTGTTCCCCTTGGTTGTGCCTGCGACGGCGGGCTTCGCCGAGTTCTTTACTGCCCCAAGGGCTGAGGGAAGCGGCACCGCCAGCGTGAGAAGCAGCAGCGCCAGCAGGATGCGTTGCATCGAATTCCCCTGCGCGCATTGTCGTATGCTTGACCGGCGCGAGTTGATCATGACGTTTTATACGTATCCAATTACCGTGGAGCGCGAAGAACCGACCTACTACGCCTACAGCGAAGATTTCCCGGGTGTCTACGGCCTTGGGGAAACCATCGAAACAGCCAAGGAGAGCCTCCTCCAGGGTATGCGAATCTACATCCGCGAGTCTCGCGCCAGACGCCGGCCCGTTCCACGTTCGCGGTAGACGCTTTCTCTATCGCCCTTCAGCTCAGGCGCAGGTTCTTCAAGTAATTGTAGCTGATCTTAATCGCGTCGAGCGGGGACC
>JBOGJW010000315.1:0-11375 GCA_050745245.1 Terriglobia bacterium
CTTAAGTTCATGCAGCGGTGGAATCAACGGCTCGCTCCGAAGCTTCTCGTGGTTACTGTTGAGGAAGCGCCTACGTTCGATTCCTGGGCGGACTCGCTGTGGGAAGAGGCCCGAGGATCGTACAGCCTGACTGCCGTGAGGGATGCAAACGCGTTGCGGCAACTTTATCCCGCCGCGGACACACACTTCACCCGGCTACGGGTTCTCGCTGGAGGCGCCGTCATCGGCTGGGCGGTGGTAGCCGAGCGCCGCAAAAGCGCACGCTTCGGCAATCTGCGCGTGGGCTCGGTGGTGGACGGCTTCGCCGCTCCCAAGAACGCGCTCCCCGTGGTTCGCGCCGCGGTACAGGCGCTCGAGCGCCGCGGCGTGGACGCCGTGTTTTCGAATCAAAGTCATGAGGCCTGGCAGCGCGCCTTCAGGGATTCGGGTTTTCTGCGCGGCCCCTCCAATTTCATCTTTGCGGCATCCCGCAAGCTTTCAGAGATGCTGGCCCCCTGGGATGAAACGATAAAACGCATGCATTTTACTCGCGCCGACGGAGATGGTCTTCCGCGGAACTTCTGAGGGTTTGCTGAAAAAGGCGTAGCGGCGGCTTTATGCCGCGATGCGACTCTTGAGATTAATGGGCAATGCCGATGTAGTATCGCCGCTACGCCGTTTGGGCAAGGGTTTTTCAGCAAACTGCGAAATTAAGGAACCCGTGCTGAGACTTTACTCGCTCGAACTCGCCAAGGTGGACTGGAGCCGCCTCGATCAGTTTGAGGATCGTACTGTGTTCCAGACGCGCCCGTGGCTGGATTTTATCTCTGAGACCCAGAAAGCCACGCCGGTGGTCGCTGAAGTGAGGGACGGATCTTCAGTCCTCGGATACTTTACCGGCCTCATCGTTCGCCGCGCCGGGATCCGGATCCTGGGCAGCAGTTTTCCCGGCTGGACCACGCCTTACATCGGCTTCAATCTGCGTCCCGGGACCTCCCGCCGGGAGGCGCTTAAAGCCCTCGAGTCCTTCGCCTTCAAAGAACTGGGCTGCTTGCACCTGGAAGTGTCGGATCGCCGCTTTCGGCCGGAAGATGGACAAAACGGCGGCTTCACGGCAGACGCTTACCGGTCCTACGAAACAGATCTCACACACTCCGAGGAAGAAATACTCAATCGCATGAACAGCGCGTGCAGGCGCTGTATTCGGAAGGCCGAAAAGAGTGGTGTGCGCATTGAGGAAGGCCACGACGAGCAGTTTGCAGAGGAATACTACGAGCAGCTTCGCGACGTTTTTGCCAAGCAGAACTTGGTGCCGACCTACGATCTGGAGCGCGTCCGCTCGCTGGTGCGCCATCTGCTTCCCACCGGCCATCTGCTCCTCCTCCGCGCTCGCGATCCGGCAGGCCGCACGATCGGCACGGGCATCTATCCCGGTATGAACCAGGTGGCGGAGTTCTGGGGGAATGCCAGCTTTCGTGACAGCCAGCACCTTCGTCCAAACGAATCCCTGCACTGGTACGCCATGCGCTACTGGAAACAGCGGGGGGTGACGGCGTTTGACTGGGGCGGCGGCGGAGAATACAAGGAAAAATACGGCCCTACACCGATCTCGATTCCGTGGTTTTCAAAGTCGCGCTATCGCTTCCTCGGCGCCATGCGGCGGGAGGCGAAGCGAATGTTCAACCTTAAGCAGAGGGTTTTGGGCAAGTGGCAGGCGTCTCGAGGGGGATCCGCAGAGAGTGCAAACAAAGCCGCTCCGGATCAATCAGTGGGCGTCGAATCGTAGCAGCGGCACGCTCAAGCGGTTCCGAATCGCAATTTGTGGGCTAGCCATCTGCGCTCCATCGATGCTCGGTCCTTGTCCGAGATCACAGCGGAAGGCTTCCGCGCCAGCAAAAAGTCCAGAACGGTGGAGACGGGAGCGAACCAGCCCCGGCGCCGCGCGAGGCGCTCCATGATGGCGCGAAAGCGAGGGTCTACGGCGCCTCCTTTGGCAAAGCCGTGGCCGAAATGCACATACATAATGCAGGCGCCGCCTTCTTCCTCGAGTGCATCGAGGCTCTTGTCGCCCATCTGCTTTACGAACGTTTCGACGTTGCTTCCTTCCGAGCTGGCGAACCAGTAGTTGACGTAGGGGCGGAGAGGATCGTGGTAAGGCATGGCCGGGCACGACTTCAGAGTGTTGAGGCCCGTAAAGGCGAAATTGCGCACGTACTTGATCTTTTCCTTGCAAGCGTCACCCCAGAAATACGGGTGGCCCTTCTCGTGCCCATGCGACGTCCCCCGGTTCTTAAATCGCGTGACCGTGTTATAAAAAAGGCGGTTGAGGCCAGTGACCCGCTTGTCGCCCCAATAAACGCTCTCCTGGCAGAAATAGTGGTTGGCCATGGAGCTTGGATAGTGCCCGAAATACCGGGCAAATTCCTCGATTCCGGCGAGCGTCTCTTCACGAAAAGAAGTGTGTGACGTTGCGTTGTGGAAACCTATTTCGAAACCGGAAGCTTCAAGCTCGCGGAGCCAGGCCACATACTCACCGCTGTCTCCGCAGGTAATTCCATAATCGGAAGGAGTGCGCGCTGGGCGGCTGGGCCACACGCCCTTGGTGGTCCGAAAACCGCAGTCTCTCAGCAAAGAATAGATCGCTTTGCCGTTATCGAGGGTTTGCGAGTCGGGGTCGTCGAATATGGTGAAAGCAAACGCTCGCTCTTCGGGCCATACGATCCTCGGGGTCATCTGCTGCTTTAGCACCTAAGAATTGATTTTTCGCGCCTGCTCATCCCAAATCGCGGGGCTGTTGTGAAAGTACGAGTAGTTTGCCATGTGGCAGGCGATGGCCGTGTTATTTCCGAACCGTGCATCTTCCACGGACGGCTGTCGCGTTCGAACGGACTGGAAGAAGTTCCACAGGTGGGCTGCGTCATCGTCGAAGCCGGGAGGGTTCTCGAAGCTCGAGACCTGCGTAAGTTTACCTTCGCCCGGCTTGAGGCTGTGCTCGGCCTTCCACTGCTCGGCGTATTGCGCGCGCATGGCCTGCGGCCAGGCAGGCGTGCAGGGCGCGTGGTCCAGGCCGTCCTGAGGCGCGACCGTAAGGTGGCCGCCGTCGCCGTGAAGTTGAATGTAGCCGCGCGTACCGTAGAAGCGGGTGAGCTCGGGCGTCTCCGTGTTCAGCGTGACGCGAATCATCGCGCGGAAATTGGGATAGTCGTAGAGCGTCGCAAGCTCGTCCGGCACATCGCGCCCGTCCTTCCAGCGGAACAATCCGCCCATCGAGTATGCGCGCGCCGGAGGTGCCTGGACGTTCATCACATAGTGAATTCCCGTAAGCTCATGCACGTAGAGGTCGCCCGGGATTCCCTCCCCGTAATCCTGAAAGCAGCGCCAGCGCGTCCATCTGATCTTGTTAAACGGCACGTGTTTAGCGGCGGGCGCCTGCCAAATGTCCCAGTCCATTGTTTCAGGAGACAGATCGGGCGGCACAGTGTATTGCCAGGCGCCGCACGGATCGTTCCGCCCTAGCGTCGCCTCCACAAGGGTCACGTCGCCAATCGCGCCCTGCTGCACCAGCTCGTGCGCCTTGGCGAACCCGAGCGAGCTGCGGCGCTGGCTTCCGATCTGCACAATGCGGTTATTCTTCTCCTGCGCATCGACCATCTGGAAGCCCGCTTCGACGGTATGGCTCATGGGCTTCTCGCAATAAACGTCTTTTCCAGCATTCGTGGCTTCGACCACAATCTTCATGTGCCAGTGGTCGGGCACGGCAGCAATGATGGCATCGAGCTGGCTGTTGCTGAGGAGATCCTGGTAGTGCGCCGTGATGGGCACAGCGGAATCTTGGATGATCTCTTTGGCAAGCTCGCGGCGGCCGCTATAGAGGTCACACGCGGCAGCGCACTCGACGCCCGGGAGTTGGATGGCGGTACGGAGCAGCCCGGAGCCGCGCATTCCGACTCCGATAATTCCAAATCGAACCGTGCGTCCCGGCGACTCGGCCTGGTGAGCCCGCGGGCCGGCTTCGAGCGGACCGCCGCTTCCCGCAGCGATTGCGCCGGAGAGGCCAGCCGTGTCGCGGATAAATTCACGCCTCGAAAGTTTTCTTTGCGTCATCTTCGAATCCCTCCTGATCGTCAGGTTATCACCTCAGCACGGCTAGCGTTAAAGCCGCTCGAGGGGAAAATTTTACAGGAAGTCCTCCAGGAAGACCACCTCTGCCGACCGTGAGGCTTCACTTTCGGCTTTTCTCTCAAGGAGTTGCGAGCGTTTGAGCTTTGGCACGCAGAGTGCTGAAACCCTGTGCAGAGATGTGTACGATGGGAGGAGACGGAAAATGGACCGCAAAAGTGGGACCAAATTCATGGCAGTAATACTAGGAGCGGTGGTGCTCGGCACAGCCGGGTGCGCCACCAAGAAGTTTGTTCGTCAGTCGCTTTCCGACGCGGTGCACCCGCTCCAGGCGGGTATCCGTAAAGTAGATCAGAAGACGGCAGAGAACGCAGAGCAGATCCGCAACGTAGACCGCAGGTCTGAGACGGGAATCTCCAACGCTCAGAATTCGGCGGATCAGGCTAACCAAGCCGCGGGTAAAGCCGACCAGCACGCCCAGGCAGCCCAGCAGGTTGCGCAGAAGGGTGTGACCGAAGCTCAAACCGCGCAGGAGATGGCGAACAACATCGACAATTACAAACCCTCGCAGCAGACCACGGTGTTATTTGCCATAGACAAGAGCACGCTCACCAGTCAGGACAAACAGCGCCTGGATCAGATCGCCCAGACGGTGAAGCCGCTCAAGCACTATGTAATTCAGGTTCGGGGCTACACCGATAGCACCGGCCCGAAAGCTCTGAACCTGCGCCTCAGCGAAAGCCGCGCCGGCGCAGTGGTTCGCTACCTCACTTTGACCGGCGAGGTTCCGCTAGTGCGAATCTACAGCCTGGGTTATGGCGAAGCCGCTCCTGTGAATCCCAATAACACGCGTGCCGGACGGAAGCTGAACCGGCGCGTTGACGTGACGGTGCTCGTTCCGCAGATGCCGACTCCGGAAGGGGCTCAGCAATCCGCGCAGATGTCGTCACCCGGCACGGCCCAGCAGACGCAGTAGGCTGCTCGCGCAGAGTCGCTGCAGCGTTTGCCGTACGCGCTACCCAGGAGCGCCGAGCGCCACTGAGGGGCAGCGAACACGCCGCAACTTATCGCCCGGCGACGCGGACTGTGAAACCCGCGCGCCGGGCGCCGCCTTCTCTTCTCCCGCCAATTTTCCCGCAGCCATGTGTGCAAGCCGTGAAAGGGCGGAGGTCCGCCCTCTCTGTCCTCGGTTCCCTGTTCCCTGTTCCCTGTTCCTATTTCCTCCCGTTCCGCCGTATAATGACGGGGTCCCAAAGGGACATATAAACATGAACCGACGAACATTTATCACATCGGGAGCCGCCGCCGGCGTGGCGCTCCGCGGCTTTCCGGCGCTGCTCGGCCAGACGCCGCAGACGTTCCGCACCGCTCTTATCGGGACCGGATGGTGGGGAATGAATATCTGTCATGTCGCGATGCAATCGAGAGCCGCTAAGATTGTCGCAATGTGTGATGTGGACGAAAACCAATTGCGCCCCGCGATGGAGAATGTAACGCGACTCTCCGGCAGCCAGCCGAAGCCGTACAAGGATTTCAGGGAGCTGTTAAGGAACGAGAAGCCGGATATCGCCATTATCGCGACGCCCGACCACTGGCACCCGCTCATCGCCATTGCAGCCGTCGAAGCCGGAGCGCACGTCTACGTAGAGAAGCCGGTAAGCCACACCGTGCTCGAGGGCAAGGCTATGGTGAAGGCAGCGCGCGAGTCGGATCGTGTGATGGAAGCTGACCTCTGGAGGCGGATGTCGCCCGACCACGTGCAGGCGATGGCATTTCTAAAGGCGGGCGGCGCGGGTAAGATCGGCTGCATTCGCGCCTTCGTGGATTACCCGGGCGGCCCGGGCCATAAGACGCCGGATTCCGATCCCCCGCCAGGTCTGGATTGGGACCTGTGGTGCGGCCCCGCTCCCTACCGCCATTTCAACCGCGCCATTCACCCCAAGGGTTTCCGCCAGTTCCTCGAGTACGCTAACGGCCAGCTCGGCGACTGGGGCGTACATTGGATGGATCAGATCCTCTGGTGGACCGAGGAGAAGTATCCGCGCAAAGTGTACTCTACGGGCGGGCGCTGGATCCGCCGGGACTCGACCAACGCTCCTGATACGCAGGTGGTGGCGTTCGAGTTCGAGACATTCACTGCCTACTGGGAACATCGCCTGTACGCGGGGAATCTTGCGGAAAAGGCCTACGTCGGCTGCTACTTTTACGGCGACAAGGGCACGTTCCATATGGGCTGGACGGACGGCTGCACGTTCTATCCCGATCCCAAAACGGAGCCCGGCGTGCACTTTGCGCCGCACCTCGATGAGCCCGATGACCAGAATATCGCCCTGCTTTGGGCCGATTTCATCGACAGCATCCGCGCTCACCGGCGGCCGGTACGCGACATTGAGATCGGGCATCGCTCCACTAACATGAGCCTGCTCGGAATGCTTTCGCTCAAGCTAGGGCGTAGCATCGAGTGGGATGGCGAGAAAGAAGTCATCATCGGCGATCCTGAAGCCAATACATTGTTACGGCGCCAATACCGCCCGCCCTGGAAATATCCGGAGGCGTGAGCAGCCACTTCAGAAAGAGAGGCGACTATGCGAGAGCACCTGAAATCCATCGGTTGCGTTCTGGGGGTCCTCATCCTGGCAACTGTGGTCTCTGTCCAGGCCGGCGCGCAGGATCACAAGGATCCTAAGGCGGTCGAAATCGCCAATACCATGCAGAACGCCATGGGCGGCCTGGCGAACTGGCAAAAAGCCCGTTTCGTGCGTTTCGATTTCATCGTGAAGAACGGATCGAAGACGATGCTAGATCGCTCGCACCTGTGGGACAAGTGGAACGGTCGCTACCGGCTTGAAGAGAAGACGAAGGACGGCAAGAGCGAAGTCGTGCTCTTCAATAGCGCGAATAAGGAAGGCTCAGTCTACATCGACGGAAACACAGTTCAAGGGGATGAAGCGTCAAAGGACCTTCAGCAGGCCTACGCCGCCTATATTAACGATTCCTGGTGGCTCGCCATGCCGTGGAAATGGCTTTACCCTGGTTCGAATCTCAAATACTTGGGCGAGCGAAGGCGCGGTCACGAACTGTTTGACGTGGTGGAGCTGACGTTCAATAGCGTGGGCCTTACGCCCGGTGATATGTACCACGCCTGGGTTTCGCGGCAGTCGCACCTGATGACGCACTGGGACTACGTGCTACAAAGCCACAAGCGGGGCTCGTGGGACTGGGAATACACGGAGACGAACGGCATCAAGCTCGCCAGTAACCACGTCAGCGCCGACCACAGAACGCAGATCAGCATGGGTGACGTGCGCGTCCTCGACTCGGTCGACGACGCGTTCTTCACCGATCCGTCGCATACGCTGCGCGAGCTACAGCCGCAGTGAGGCCCAGACCCGCAACCACGGCGAGCGCTTCTCCTCGCCTTGGGTCCGCTTGAAAAGCGCACGGCGAATTTAACCAATCGGGAGCAGACCGAGTGGAGAGGCGAGAATTCCTGAAGGGCTCCATTGCGGGAGCGGGAGGACTGTTGGGAAGCGGGTTAGGGGACGTTCGGGCCGGCGCGGCGGCAGTACCCGGCGCCCTCGCGCCGGATGCGCCGTCTCCGGGAATGATCGAGCTGCCTGGAACCAGCTTCGAAGTGACCGATCAGCTCACCAAAGTGCCGGTCACTATCACCCTCGGCAGGTTTCTGATTTCCGCCACCGAAACCACACAGCGAGACTTTGAAGACGTGATGGGGAATAACGCGTCGTTCCACCGGGGCCAGAATCTGCCGGTCGAAACGGTGAGCTGGTGGGAAGCGATTGGATACTGCAACGCGCGCAGTGTGCGCGAGAGGCTTGCTCCTTGTTACGACCTCGCAACCGGGCTCTGTGATACTTCCAAAAACGGCTACAGGCTTCCTACCGAGGCCGAGTGGACGTATGCGGCTGACGCCGTCCCTGATGCTCAGCCTCCCGGCCCGGACCAATCGAACCTCGGCAATTCCGACACCTCCCGCGTCAGCTTGCTGCTCGACGAGATCACTCACTCCGGCACAAAGCCGGTGGGCAGCTATCCAGCGAATCCGCGCGGCCTCTATGACATGTTTGGGAACGTGTGGGAGTGGTGCAACGATTATTTCGATCCCGTGACGCGGCCACAAGCTTCTTATAATCCCGCCGGCCCGCTGCGTGGGCTCGACCGCATCGTTCGCGGCGGCTGCTTTATCAGCACCACGTCGCACTGGGCGCGGGGATATCGGTCCTCAATGGCGCCTGAATACAAGAGCCGCTTCACGGGGTTCCGAGTCTGTCGCACGCTTCAGCCCGATGCCGCGCTGGCCGCGGGGCAATCGTCTTCCGGCTGGTTCGCTCCGTACAATGAACCTCCTGCCGGCTATGAAAAAACACTCGGGAATCTCTCCTCGCTTGTTTCAGGCGTGACGTCGGTAGCGGAATGGGAAGCGCGACGGAAAACGATCCGGGCAAAATGGCTGGCGCTCCTGGGCTCGATGGACATCACTCCGCCGCCTCCGCAAACGAAGCTGGTGCGAATTGTTGAGGGCCAGAATTACACCGCGAAGCTTATGTACCTCCAGGTCGAGCCGGAGTGGTGGGAAAAGATTCTGGTGATGACGCCGGCCGCCGCGCTTGCCCGGCCGCGCCCCGTAGTAATTGTGCCGTTTTATGATGTCGACACACCGGCGGGCCGGGACCTCTCCGGTCGGCAATTCCTGGGCGCGGGCGTCGATTCCTACGCATACTCGGCGGTACAGAAAGGGTACATCGCCGTGGCCATCCGCTGGTTTGGAGAGAGCTACGGCGAAGCCCCGACCGAGGCTGTCGCCAACCTGAAGCTCCGCCACCCGCGCTGCACGGGGCTTGGCAAGTGGGTCTGGGATGCTCAGCGCCTGGTCGATTATCTCTACACACTTTCGGAGGTCGATCGCACGCGAATCGGGATCATCGGCCATTCGCTCGGCGGGAAAATGGCGCTGTACGCGCCGGCGTTCGATGAGCGGATCGGCGTTGTCGTCTCAAACGAGCTGGGCGTGGGCCTCACGTTTTCGAATTACGAGGACTACTGGTATTTCGGCGACTTCATCCAGCGCGTGGATCACGGTACCGACCAACACGAGCTGATCGCCCTGATCGCGCCGAGGCCGTTCCTGCTGATCGGCGGGGATAAGTACGACACGGCCAAAAGCTGGTACTACATCAACGCCGCACGCGAGGTATACGAGCTATACGGTAAGGCGCATGATATCGGATACTTCAACCATCATAAAGGTCATATGCCCACTCCGGAGGCCGTGTGGCGCGCCATGGGATGGCTCGCGCACTTTCTCGCAGCGCCGCCAGCGTAAGCTTCCGGTTACACCTGTAAGGTCAGCGGCCGGCGCCGAAAGCCGCGCGTGAGCACGGCGAGATAAATCACTCCAAGCGCCAGCCAGATAAACCCCACCAGCTTTGCCAAGTTCGTCAGGCTCATCCAAACGTAGATGCACACCAGCGCGCCGAGCGCCGGGAAGATGAGATTCGTGATAAAGTCCCACCCGCCGCGCAGCTTCTTGCGGAGAAAAAAGTGGCGGATGACGCTGAGGTTCACGAGGATGAATCCTACGAATGCCCCAAAATTGAGCAGCTCCACCGCAAGCTGAAATCGAATGAAAATAGCGCCAACCAGCGTAATCGCGCCCATCAGGTATACGCTTCGAGTGGGCGTGGAATACTTCGGATCGACGTAGGCGAAGATCCGCTTCGGGAGCGCGCCATCTCTTCCCATGCCGAACAGAAGGCGCGAGGCGCCAGCCTGTCCGGTGAGCGCGCCGGCAAGGCCGGCAACCAGCAGAACGAAGGTGATCCAACCCAGCATCCACGAACCTCCGATCAGCCGGCTGACGTCCAGAATGGCGGTGTCGATCTGGGGAAATGCGTGGTAGTTGGGCCAGACGATCTCCGCCAAGTAAACCTGAACAACGCAAAACACCGCCTGGATCGCACAGACCGAAACGGTGGCGATGGCTACATTCCTTTCGGGCTTTTCCGCGTCCTCTGCGAGTGTAGAGACGGCATCAAAGCCGATGTAGGAGAGCGCTGCAATGGCTGCGCCGAGCATCATGGGGCGCAACGAGAACGTGGCGGGGTTGAAGACGGCGCGGGGTGCGAACAGGCCGGCCACCCCGTGCAGATTGATAATGCGGTGCGAGGCCAGGATCACAAACAGCAGCGCCGCAAAGCTCAGGATGATCATCATCAGTGCGCTCGCGCGCGCCGTCACCTTGATTCCGCGCAGATTGACGGCCGTAATGCCGACGGTGAAAAGCGCCGCCCAAACGAGATAAGGAACTACCGGGAGAAGCCGGCTGGCAACAAGCGCCGCGTAGATCACGCTAAGCAGCGGGATGAGGAAGTAGTCCAGCATCATCGACCAGCCGGCGATAAATCCCACGTGCTCGCTCAGCGCTCGCTGTGCGTACGTGTAGGTTGAGCCGGCGGCCGGATACGCGCCCGACATCTTGCCGTAGCTCGCCGCGGTGAAGAGCATCGCCACGGTAGCCACAAGATAGGCGAGCGCGGCGTGGCCAATCGAAACTTTCTCAATGATTCCGTAGACAGGATACGGAGCGGTGGGCGTCAGAATGACGAGCCCGTAGAGAATGAGGTCGCGCAGCTTCAGAACTCGCTTGAACTGCGGCTTGTAGCCTAAGGCTTCGAGGCTGGCGTCTGCTCCGGGCTCGGTCACTGCGATTTATAGTCTTTCCAATTAAGCATATCGGTCCGGAGCGGCAATCCATAACGTTTCGCGTACTGGTTGCGTGACGCTTCCACTTGCTGGTACCAGCTTCCCAGCGGCAGCAGCAGCTCGCGATAGATCAGATAGCTCATGTCCACGGTGCGGCCCGGCATGTGATCCTTCACGTCGTCAATTGCAAACAGGTACCGGCGCCCGTTCGCTTCCTCGACTCGCGGGTACCAGCTCTTGTACCAGGTGCGGACCGCGTTCGAGTATGCGGTATTGCGCTGGGTACGGATTTGCTGGGCGAGGTCGAGAGCCTGATCGACGTCCGCCAGCGCGCTTGCAGCATCCGCGACCGCCGCAGCCTTCTGCGCGGAGTTGAGCAGCGAGTCAATTTGCCGCAGCTCCATGAGCATATCGAGGTTCTGGCGGCAAAGCCACGCAATCGAAAGATAAACCTCCAGGTTATAACGATTGAACTGCACGGAAAGCAGGTTGCGATGCAGGAGGTCCATCACCTCATCATTCTGCGTAAAAAAAGTGGAGGCGAGCTCCAGGCG
>JBOGJW010000316.1:0-3028 GCA_050745245.1 Terriglobia bacterium
GGTTATAAGTTAGGCTCTGAATGACGAATTCTGAATCGCGACGCGCTGAAACGATAACGTAGCAGGTTGCTGGAAAACGTGTAGCGGCGGCTTTATGCCGCCATTGAGGATATTGGTTTAACGGCGATGTAAAGTCGCCGCTGCGCCATTTGAGCAGGCTTTCCGCGAGTCGGGACGGCAGAGCCGCTGGCGGCGCCATGGCGCCCAGCAAACTTGGACCGCCTTGATCACAAGCCGTCGCTACACCCAGCGGTCAAACCATTGAAGCATTAGCTGCTGGGCGCGAGCCGGATACTTGTGCGGGCCGACGTAAGTATAGGTCGTGAAGCGCTCGGGCTTACCGATGGCCTCATAGCAGCGCGCCAGGCTCCGGTAGGCCGCCTTCACTCCGTCGGGCGGGAACAGCGGGTCCTGCGTGCCATTCACCACCATCAGCGGATTGGGCATGGTCAGCGAGCCGACATCGGGATAATCCATATACTTGAAGAGGCCCGGCACGTTGCCGGCCCAGATCGTGTACTTGACGAACCAGGGGACGATCTGATGAAACGAGGTCATCCAGCCCGCGATGCAGGCGGCCTTGATGCGCGGATCGAGCCCGGCCAGAAAATTCGTCCGCCAGCCTCCCACCGAGAGGCCCGTGCAGGCGACCCGCTTGATGTCCACTTCCGGCCGCGTCGCCAGGTAATCAATGGTTCGAATATCATCCCAGGTGGTGACGCCGCCCCAGGTGATACCGACGTTCTGAAGATTTTGATTCACCAGCGGCACAAGACCGCCGTTGCGCGCGTTGATCTTGTCGATGACTTCCGCCGATTCTTGCTTGGAAAACGTGTTGATGCCCTGTGCGAGATCGGAATCCAGAATTAGACGCCGCTCTCCGAAATAGTACATGTCGATTGCGATCACGGCGTAGCCGTGGCGCGCCAGCGTCACCGGATAACTCAGCCCGTCGTACCGCCACTGCCGGAAAGCGGTGACAACGGGGTTTTCGTGCTCGACTTCGACGATCTTCTCCTTGCCGTAATAGAAAAAGCCGCTGTGATCGTGCAGCGCGACTACGGCGGGCACAGGAAACTTGGCGCGCTTCGGGTAGAGAAAGTAGGCGGGCACCTCGAGGTCGGACGTGGTGTGGAAGTGCAGGTATTCCCTGATGTAATCGCCCTTGTCAACCTTCTCCAGAATACGGGCTTCGGGGGCGCAGGGCTTCGGTCGGTAAAGGAGCAGGTCGAAAACCTTGGCGCGTGCTTCCGCCTTCCATGCCTCCAGGTCTTTCGGCCGCACCTTCAGAAACGCGAGACTCTGCGGCGCCTCCTCCTGAATCGTTTTTATGAATGGGTATTGATTCCCAAGCGGAGAGCCTTTCCACTTTAGGCTGCGGTCAGTCTTGATGAGCGCAAGCTTTCGGGCAAGCTGATCGACAGTTTGGGTTTGCGCAGCCGCGGGCGCGGCGCCCTTCGCCAGCAGCGGCAGCGCTCCTGCCGCACCGAGCGATTGAAGAAGCTTGCGGCGGCTGACCGTAGTTCTCACCATTGGATCCCTCCTGTTCAAAGCGACTTCGGCAGCCTGCTGAAAGCCTGCTCAACCGGCGTAACGGCGATTTTATATCACCATTGATCGAGTATTCTCACTGGCACCACGGCGGCATAAAGCCGCCGCTACATTTTTTCAGCAACTTGCCGGCAGGAGGGAAAGAGTATCACGACGAAATGCCGCCGGCCAATCCCCTGGCTGCCCGCTGCCGCAGATATAGGTGCTCATGGCGCAGGATTCGAATCCGCTCGACCGCCCTGGCGTATTCTCTCCAGCTTCGGAATTCGGAATCATGAATCCAGAATCGCGTAAAGGCAACAGGCTGACAACTCGTTAGGATTCAACCCAAAGACCGAAGTATTGTGCTGTGATTTGCCGTGCTATATTCCATCTTCTGATCAGGAGGTTTTGATTGGCATCGTTTAAGCCCTTTGTCCCGCACGATTCCAAAGAGCGCGAATTCACGCTGAAAGCGGTGGTCGCAGGCATCGTGATGGCGTTTATCTTCGGCGCCGCGAACGCCTATCTCGGCATGAAGGCCGGGCAAACCGTTGCCGCCACCATCCCGGCGGCGGTAATTGCCATTGCGCTCTTCCGGCTGCCGTTTTTTCGCGGCGGAGTTTTGGAGCAGAACATCGCGCGCACGGCGGCCTCGGTGGGCGAGGCGCTGGTGGCCGGCGCGATCTTCACCATCCCGGCATTCCTCATGGTGAACGTGGGAGGCCACAGGTTGTGGAGCGACCTGGGAGCGCATTTCTGGGTGAGCGCCATGATCCTGCTGGCGGGCGGGCTGCTCGGCATTTTCTTCATCATCGTTCTGCGCCGCCCGCTCTGCGTGGAGTCGCCAGACCTGCCCTTCCCGGAGAGCACGGCCAGCGCGGAAATTGTGAAGGCGGGCCAGGCGGGCGCGGCCGACGCGCCGCGATACATCTTCGGCGCGATGGCGCTGGGCGCTCTGCTCGAAGTCCTGAAAGATGACAAGGGCCTGCAGCTCTTCAAAGACTCGGTGTCGTTCTTTGTGAGCTTCCCGAAGTCGGTCATCAAATATTTCGGTTTTGAAAAGCAGACGATCGGCACGGTGGCTTATGGCGGCGGCGTCGCCTACACCACGCCTTCCGCCTCGCCGGCGCTGATCGGAATCGGCTACATCATCGGTCCCAGGCTCTCTGCGATTACCTTCTGCGGGGGCGTGCTGGCGTGGCTGCTGCTGATCCCGCTGGTGCTGTTCATCGACCCCGATCTGCCGCGCCGCCTGGGCGGGACCGTTCCCGGCGGCATCGCGCCGTGGGACGTGCTCAGCTACACGGTGTGGTACAACGTGGTGCGGCCGATCGCGGTGGGCGCCATGCTGGTGGGCGCCGTCTACGCCCTCTTTCGGATGCGCAGCTCGATCATGCGCTCCATTCGCGGGGCGTTTAAGGCGTCCGGCAAAGGCGCGCGTGAGAGCGAAGCCTGGACGCGCCTCGACATCGACATCCCCATCAAGTGGATCATC
>JBOGJW010000317.1:0-5332 GCA_050745245.1 Terriglobia bacterium
ATGTTGAGCCGCCTGCCACAGTCGACCGGCTGCCCCAGATCGCTTTTGAGCGGGTCGCGCGGAGGTTTGCATACCACAACAAAAACTCCGTGGCTTCTCGTACCCAGGATACAAGCCGCGGAGTTACAAACCAACTCCGCGCTACGCTGCGTCAGTTCACCGTCGTAAGGCAAGCACCCGATTGTCCCCGCGCGCGGAAACCCACAGCACCGTTTTATCTGCGCTCTCTGCCATGCGCACCGGCGAGCAGCCTGCATCGACCGTGGCGAGCACCGCCGCTGGACCGGGCGATAAGTTGCCTGAAAGATGAACCTCCATAGCGGCGCCAATTCATGCGGGAAGCATAGCGGAATGAATAAGCCATCGCAACATGCCTCAGGTGAGCGCAGCGCGGCGAAGCCGCAACCAAACGAACTGTCATTCTGAAGCGAGCGAAGAATCCCTGTATTTGTTGAAGCTGGGCGAAATGCGGGGATTCTTCGCTGCGCTCAGAATGACAGGCGCCTTTGGCTGCGGGTCTGCGGCGCTGCCCTACCTCGGTACGAGTCCGCGCCGCATATTCCCCTGCGATCAACACTCTGAAAACAAAAAACCCGCTGGCCGTTTGGGGCAGCGGGCTTCTGGTTACTCCGAGCTTTAACCGATATTACGCAGCCGCCCGCCGGCGCCATCGCTGGAAGCCGATGCCGTGATGATGGTGATGACGGGCCAGTGCGCAACTCATAAGTAAAGAGGCTATCGCGTCGTGCATACCGGTGTCAATGGAATTCTAGGGCGGTAGGTAAAGCCTCAGTTTCGGGCGCAAATGTAGCGGCGGGTTTATCCCGCCAACCCAAAGATGGCGGCGTGAAGCCGCCTCTACACGCCCGAAACTGAGGCACTACGGCGGTAGGTAAAGGCTTCACGCCGCGTTGCGCGCTTCGATGTGCAGACGTTTGCCAAGCGCGGCAAATGCCGATTCGATCTGGGCCAGCCGGGAGTGATGCCGAAGAGAAAATAAACGCTCGATGTGCGTCTTAGGTATTCCGATACGGCGCGCGAAATCCGCCTTCCTCAAGCCTGACTCCAGAAACGCGATGTATAGATCCACTTTGGCGGCTTGCAAGGCCGGCAGCATCACGCGACCGAATTTCGATCCGCGGTGGCGCTTGGGGATAGGCAATGGTCTGGAATTCCTAATGTAATCACCGATGGTTAACATTAGGAGGTCTTGCGCCATTCGCATGGCTTCCTCGCCGGTCTCGCCTTGTGTCACGCCATAGCCGAAGTCTGGAAATGTCACCACGTAACCTCCGGCCTTTCGGCCGGGCTCAAATAACGCCAGATACGGATCCATTTCGTCCTCACATTTTCAGATCGAGATCTTTCAGAATGCTTTGCAATGTTCCCGTCTTAACTTCCTTTGCCGGGTGCCGAGGCATCCTCGTAACTTTCGAGCCGAGAACCACCCGAGTGTGGCGAGATTCCTCTGCGAACGGGCAGCCCTGCTTCTTCAGCCACCGCCGCAGCTCGCTCGCCTTCACAGTCCGATAGTAACCACTTGTGGTTACCTTGTAAAGCAATTCGCAATAACTTTACGCCCGGCGCGGTGGGACCGTGACTACCCAGGCCTCGCGGCTTGTTCCTGAATTCCTACAGAAAGGCCGCAGCCTTCGAAAGGCACGAAGTCTGCTCCGAAAAGTTCGGTTACGCGCCCCTCACCCGGCTCGCTCCGCTCGCCACCCTCTTCCACAGGAGAGCGCGGAGTTCCCAGGGAGCTAAAGCCCTCTCCCTTGGGGAGCGGGTGCCCGAGGGACGAGGGCGGGTGAGGGTTCATTTTCGTCCTTCGGGGTGTCGCCAAGCGACATGAGCGACTGCATTGCAATACCGTGAATTCTTGTTTTTTTAGCAAACATTTTGGGTGCTCGCGGCCCGCCGTCACCCCCGCGAAAGCGGGGGTCCATTAATGAAATGGATTTCCACTCCCCCGCCTGCGCGGAGGACAAGCTTCGCGGGAGGGACTGTAAATGGCGTGTGGTTGCGGCCACAAGGCCGCGCTGCGCTACCCGGCTCCCGTTCCCTTGGCTGTGCCGGGCAACGGGTGAATGGTGGTCGATTCATAATTCAGAATTCACCATCGCCTTCACCATTCCCTTGCCCCCGCAAAGCCAACACGTAGTAGCATCAAATGAGGATTGCAGCGGCATTCGACGGTCCATGGAAGGCGATACCATCTGTGAAAAATGCGGGCAGGTGATTCCGCGCGGGACGGCGGATTGTCCCAATTGCCGGAGTTTGCAGGACCTTGATCTGCGGCGCGAGAGTCTCCTGCTGATTTCGCTGGTCCTTCTCGGCGTGCTGTTTGTGATCACCGGCTTCGCGGTGAAGCTCTACCACGCGCGGGAGCGGTCGCTGGGCGGGCGCTGGTACACGCAAGGGGAAAACAATCTTCAGGAGGGCAAGGCTCAAGCCGCAGTGCTCGATTTTCGCACCGCCTTGTTGCACGCCAGTGACAATCCGGTCTACCAGCTCCGGCTCGCGCAAGCGCTGGTGAGCTCGAACCGTCTCGCGGAAGCGCGGAGTTATCTGCTGCGGCTCTGGGAAAGCAACCCCGCCGACGGCCAGGTGAACCTGGAGATGGCCCATGTGGCGATGAAGCAGGGGAACGCGCAGGAGGTGATTCGCTATTTTCACAATGCGATTGACGGCGTGTGGCAGAACGCGCCGCCTGGCCGCCGCCGCGCTTTGCGGCAGGAGCTCTGCGAATATCTGATTGCCCATGATCAGCGCGCCGAAGCGCTGGCCGAACTGATGGCCCTCTCCTCCGAGACGCCGGAGAACGCCGCGCTGCGCACGCAAGTTGCCAGCCTGTTCCTCGAGGCGCAGGACTACGACGTCGCGCTCGAACAGTACAAGCGCTCGCTCGGCCTGGACCGCCGGCAGCCCGAAGCCTGGGCAGGGGCGGGCGAAGCGGCCTTTCAGCTCGGCGACTACCGGGCCGCGCGGGAAGATCTCGCGCACGCGATTTCGGAGCGCTCGCGGAACCCCGGCGTCATGCGGCTCTATGCCCTCGCCGGGCACGTGCTGCAGATGAACCCGTTCGACCGGCGCGTGCCAGCGGCCGTGCGGCGGCGGCGCGTGATCGCGGCATTCAATCAGGCATTGAAACGGCTTGCGAGCTGCGCCGCCAGCCAGCACGAAAATCTCCAGGTTTCGCCGCCCCAGACCGGCCTGCAAAAACTGTACGCCACGGCGGCGCAGATGAAGCCTGGCGAAACCGAGCAGAACCTGCGCCGCAACCCCGACCTGGTGGATACCACAATGCAACTCGTCTTCCAGGTGGAGCGGACGACGGCCGGCGAGTGCGGGCCTCCCCAGGGCGCCAACCAGGCGCTGCTGCTGATCGCCCAAAGCGGAGGTTCACAGTAGTGCCGGAAGCGAGCGCGGGTTCCGCGGTCCCGAGCGGTTCATTTCCTGCCAGTGAAGGAGCCGGTGAAGCAAGGCGTGCCGCGAACTGGCGTGGCTTTTCTTTTGATCGCCGCCGCGCGCTCGCGCGCGTGGTGCGGGGACTTGCGCTGCGGGAAGGGAATCTCTTCCTGCTGCTTTCCATTGTGATTGGGCTGGCGGCGGGGCTGCTGGTGGTCTGCTTTCGCATTGCGATTGAGTGGACCCGTTTATGGCTGTTCGGCTCCGCGCTCTATCCCTCGACGTGGCGGCTGCTGGCGCTGCCTGCATCCGTTGGACTGATCATCGGGGCCGCGGTGATGCTCTTCTTCCGGCGCGTGCGTGGAAGCGGAGTGAATCAGACCAAGGCCGCCGTCTACATCTATGACGGCTATATCCCGTTCCGCACCGTCGTAGGGAAGTTCATCCTCTGCGCGCTGGCCATCGGCAGCGGCCAATCGCTCGGCCCGGAAGACCCATCGCTGCAGATCGGCGCGGGCATCGCCTCGGTGCTCGGCAGGCGATTGCGCCTCTCGCGCCAGCGCATTCGCATGATCGCGCCGGTGGGCGCAGCGGCCGGCCTCGCGGCGGCATTCAATGCTCCCATCGCCGCCATCATCTTCGTGCTCGAAGAGGTGATCGGGCAGTGGAGCGCCGGCGTGCTGGGCGCCATCATCCTGGCCGCGGTTTCAAGCGTCGTGGTAATGCGCGGCTTTCTGGGCTCCGAGCCGCTGTTTCGAATCCCTCCCTACCGCCTCGCGAATAATTACGAGTTCCTGGCCTACGCGATTCTCGGAATCGTGGGCGGCTTTGCCTCGCTCGTCTTCGTGAAGCTCATCGAGAAGCTGCGGCCGCGGATGAAAGCCCTTCCCGCCTGGACGCATTACGTTCAGCCCGCCGCGGCCGGGCTCATCCTGGGAATCATCGGAATATGGTTCCCGCAGGTCCTGGGCGCCGGGTACTACTACATCGACCAGGCGATGCACGATCAATATACCTGGCACATCCTGGCGCTGCTCGCGGCGTTTAAGATTCTGGCGACGTCGATCTCATTTGTCAGCGGCACGCCGGGCGGAATGTTCGCGCCCACGCTCTTCATAGGCGCGATGATCGGCGGCGCGGTGGGAGGCGTGGAGCATCACTTTTTCCCCCACCTCACCGGGCCCGTGGGCGCCTACTGTCTGGTCGGGATGGGCGCGATGTTCGCCGGCTTTCTGCGCGTTCCGATGACGTCGGTCTTCATGGTGCTGGAGGTGAGCGGGAACTACTCGATCATCCTGCCGGTGCTGGTCTCGAATACGATTGCGTATCTCATCTCGCGCAAGTATCACAAGGTAGCCCTTTTTGACCTTCTTTCCCAGCAGGACAGCGTGTCGCTTCCTTCAATGGAAGAGCAGCGGGAAGAGTCGGTTTTGCGCGTTGAGGACGCCATGCGCCCCCCCGGACTCACATTCCACGTGAGTGACACCCTCGAAAGCGCGCGCGACGACGCAGCGAATTCCCCGGAAGATGTGTTTCTCGTTAACCATGGAGAAAAGCAATGGACGGCGCTGTCAAAGCAGATGCTCCAGCAAGCCTCCCAGACGGGCGCGCAGCACCTCGCGGGCTTGCCGAAAGCCGAATGGCTCCCGTGGGTCTATCCTGACCAGCCGCTCGATCTGGCCCTGAGGATCATTGGAGACCGGCCGCTGCTGCCCGTGCTCAATCGCGCCGAAGTGGGCAAGCTCGAAGGCGTGGTCTCGCTCCAGGACATCCTTCGGGCTTACCGGCAGTCGTTCGTCCGCACGCTGGGCCGAAAAACCTAGACGTAGCGGCGGGTTTATCCCGCCATCCCAATAATGGCGGCGTAAAGCCGCCTCTACGCGCCTGAAAAATGTGACGGGCGTTCAGCATTCACCATTCACCATTC
>JBOGJW010000318.1:0-6672 GCA_050745245.1 Terriglobia bacterium
GCCGCCTCTTGTCCGGGAACTCGAAAGCGCTCTGATACTGCACGAAACCAGCCGTAACGCCGTCGATGAGGGAAAACGCGCGGCCTTGCGTGCTGAGGGTTTTAAAGCCGACAAAGGCGGAGCCGCCCAGGGCCTCGACGGCTTGGTTCAAGAGCGCCTGCGCGGCGGGATCAATGTGAGAAAACGGCTGGGTCTGCTGCGCCCGCGCCGCCGCCCCGGCGGATAACACCATCACGATAAATGCCGGCAGGACAGAGCACCGAGGGAGGGTCTTCATCAGGGACATTCTGGTTCTGCTTGTGCGCTCGCAGGCCATTACGACGTCTTGAGGGCGCTCACGGCCTTTAGATGACGCCCGTTCGAGAGGCGGGTTCGGGCCGCGCCTTCGCGCCCAGCTCCGTTCAATTCAGGCCCCGCCGGGAGAAACAGGCTTGCGGCGCCGTAGACTCCTACGTTCTGCCGGAGGCTTGCCGGCAGCAGCGGAATCTTTGCCGCGGCGGCAGGATCGAGCGTGTAGCTGCCGATGGTTTCCCGGATCTTGTCGAACAGCGGCTTGCCGATACAGGCGACGCCGCCGCCCATTACAATCGCTCCCGGATCGAGCAGAGTGATCATGCTGCCCAGCCACGCGCCGAGATAGAACCCGGTTTCGTCCAGAATGTCCTGCGCGATGGCGTCGCCTTTTTTCGCGGCTTCTGCAATCATCTCCGGAGAGATCAGGTCTAGACGGCCGCGGGTCATCGTGCGCAGCAGGCTGGGCATGGTGTAATCCCGAACCAGCCGGACGCGCGCCCGTCGCGCCATCGCCGGACCCGAGGCAAGCGCCTCGATGCACCCGACGGTGCCGCACCCGCAGCGGTACGGACTGCGGAAATCGATGGAGACATGGCCGCCTTCGCCGGCCACGCCGCGAGCTCCGTGGTAGATCTTGCGGTCGATGATAATCCCGGTTCCGATGCCCGTCGAGACGGTGACGTAGAAGACGTCACGAAAGCCCCGTGCCGAGCCAAACAGCACTTCGGCCAAGCCCGCCGCGTTTGCGTCGTTTTCGACACGCGCCGGCAGGTCGAAGATGCGCTCCACTTCATACGCCAGGCGCAGCCGCTCCCATCCCGGCAGGTTCGGAGCGTTGATCACGTACCCGGTTTTAGGGTCGAGCTCGCCGGGCGCGCACAGGCCAATGCCGACTACTTTCTCTTTGCCGCCCGCTTCATGCACCAGCCTCTCGATGAGACACCGTACCTGGAGGAAGCTGGTTCGGGCGCCATCGTTTGCGAGCGTCGGCACCACCTTGGACGTAAGCAGGCGCCCTTTCTGAGTGACCAGGCCTCCGGCAACCTTGGTGCCGCCGATGTCGATCCCAACTGTGACGTTTCGCATCAAATTCCTTTGTTATCGCTCCGAGCGAACGGAGCGGCTCCGGGACGCTGAACCGAAAGTATAGCGCAGAGACGATGTCCGGCGGTATTGTTAAGCTTGGCGCAATCGTGAACGATGAATGATGAATGTTGAATGCTGAGTGCTGAGTGCTAAACGCCGCCCGGCGAGGCTGATACGATCAGCCGCGAAACCGCCAGGGTTGACGCCTTCTCCCCGTTTTTCTAAGATGACCCACAGGGGGAGCAGGCATCCGAAGACTCATGTCCCGGAAGCGCAAGACTCAACCCGCCGGCAAGCTTAAACCGACTTCAATGGAACAACTCATTCCCGGCAAGGTGTACTTCCGCATCGGCGAGGTCAGCCGCCTGCTGCAGACCAAGCCTTACGTGCTGCGCTATTGGGAGAGCGAGTTTCCGATGCTGCGGCCTTCAAAAACGCGCTCCGGGCACCGCCTGTACCGGCGGAAAGACGTGGAGACGATCTTCGAGATCAAGCGGTTGCTGTACGAGAAGGGCTTCACCATCGAAGGCGCGCGCCGCGAGCTCACCGCGGCGCGGAAGTCGCCGCCGTCCAACGAGCAACCGCCGCTCTTTCAGGCGCAAACCGAGAGCGGCAGCCTGCGGCTGGTGCAGCACGAGCTGCGCAGCATCTTGACAATGCTCTCGCGCAAAAGTACAGTGACTTGAAAACAAGTGACGAGTGGCGAGCAAGCGGGTAATGCCTCAGTTTCGGGCGCGGATGTAGCGGCGGGTTTATCCCGCCATCCAAAAATGGCGGCGTAAAGCCGCCGCTACGCGCCTGAAACTGAGGCATTACGCAAGCGGAGGAATTCTTGCCGCTTGTCACTCGCCACTTGTTTTGCCGTCGGGACGTGGCGCAGCCTGGTAGCGCACTTGCTTGGGGTGCAAGGGGTCGCCAGTTCGAATCTGGCCGTCCCGACCAGCTTAGGGAACAGGTTACAGGTCATAGAGAACAGACGGAATGTGATAGGCCTTACTATTCCCTTTCACCTGTTCCCTGTAACCTGCTTTTATCGGGGCGTAGCGTAGCCTGGTAGCGCGCTTGGTTCGGGACCAAGAGGTCGGAGGTTCAAATCCTCTCGCCCCGATTTGATTTCAGTGCTTTACGAAGCGCCTGCGCCTGCCTGAATTCGCTCTCCAGCCCCTCGTCCACAAGGTGATCTCTCACCGACTGCAACTTCAGGATCATTGCATCCAGTGCATACTGAATGTTATCGAGATTCGTAGAGCAGATGTCGCGCCAAAGCGCGTACGGACTCCCCGCGAGGCGCGTAGCGTCGCGGAAGCCGGACGCAGCCAGCGCGAGGGGCAGGCTCGGCCGCTCCGTGGCGAGGCTTGCGAGCCCGGTGGAGAGCAGTTGCGGAAGATGGCTGAGCCAGGCCACAGCCTCGTCGTGCGCCGCAGCATCCATCACCAGCACGCGCGCGCCGAAGGCCGACAAAATCTCGCGAAACCTCAGAGCGCGTGGATCGTCCAGATCCTCGCCGCGCTGCGGCGTAAGCGTGTAGGCGGCGTTCTCGAAGAGCGCCGCTTCCGCATGCTCGATCCCGGAAAGCTCTTTCCCCGCCAGCGGATGCCCGCCAAGGAACAGATGCGTTCCGCCCAGCGCTTCGCCCGCGCGCTCGCAGATGGCGCGCTTGGTGCTGCCCACGTCGGTGATCAGCGCGTCCGCTCCGGCTGAGGATTTGATCTCCGGCAGCAGGCGAAGAATCGCCGCCACTGGCGCGGCGAGAATGATGAGGTCCGCGCCGGCCAGGGCCTCGCTGAGCTTCTCCCGTCCCTCGTCGATAGCCCCGAGCGCGCGCGCGCGATCGAGCACTTCCGGGCGGTCACAGCCGACGCGCACGCCGCGAAAGCCGTGGCGCCGAAGCGCGAGGCCCCACGAGCCGCCGATCAGGCCCACCCCGGCAATGGCGACACGGCGAAAAGAAAGGTCAATCATTCAATTGACTGGCCGGCTGCCGCAACGCGGGCCGGTCACGCCGGTATTTTCCCGGCAGGCGCCGCCTGGAAGACGCGCCCGACCGCGGGAGCGATGATGCGCAACTCCTCCATGAGCTGCCCGAGCTGCTCGGGATAGAGCTGCTGCGGGCCGTCGCTCAGGGCCTTCTCGGGATCGGGATGAACTTCGAGCAGCAGCCCGTCGGCGCCGGCGGCCACGGCGGCCCTCGCCATGGGAACGACATGGTCGCGCCGTCCGGTGGCTTGCGAGGGGTCCGCAATCACCGGCAGATGGGAGAGCTTGTGCACTACCGGAATGGCGGAAACATCCAGCGTGTTGCGCGTCGCCTTTTCGAACGTCCGGATGCCGCGCTCGCAGAGAATCACGTTGTAATTGCCCCCGGCCATGATGTACTCGGCCGAAAGCAGCCACTCTTCGATGGTCGCCGAGATGCCGCGCTTCAGGAGTACGGGCCTGCTGATCTTGCCGAGCTCCTTCAGCAGGTTAAAATTCTGCATGTTGCGCGTGCCCACCTGCAGAATGTCGACGTATTCAAGCATCAGCGGAATCTGCGTCTGGTCCATCACCTCTGAGACGACGAGCAGGTTGTGCCGGTCCGCGGCTGCGCGCATGTATTCGAGTCCCTTCGGGCCGAGACCCTGGAAGGTATAGGGCGAGCTGCGCGGCTTGAACGCTCCGCCGCGCAATACTCTCACGCCGTAACCGGCGACAATGGCGGCGATCTCCTCGATCTGCTCGGGGCTTTCTACGCTGCACGGGCCGGCCATCATCAGCACGTCCCGCCCGCCGGCTTCAACGCCGCCGCCAAGCTGAACCACGGTGCCTTCCGGTCGGAAATGCCGGCTGGCCAGCTTGTAAGGGGAAACAATGCGGTGCACTTCCTGAACTCCATCCAGCAGCTCGAGCTCGCGGATATCGAAATCGACCAGGCCGCCGACGCCGCCGAGCACGGTCTGCAGCACTCCGGTAGAGCGATGCACGTCAAAACCCATTTTCATCAGCTTGTCAATGGCGGCCCGGACCTGCTCTTCCGTCGCGCCCTGTTCCATCACCACAACCATAAATCAGGACTCCTTAACGCTGGCCTGCTCGCCGTGCAGGATGTGCCACTCAATCGAACGCGCCTCGTCGATGATCCTTTCAAAGAGCCTTCGAACGGCGGCATCGTCGAGCGGCCCGGCGTTGGCCTTCACCACGTTGCGCAGGATCTCCGCCTCGCGCTCGGGCACCCACGCCGGCAGGTTGCGCTCCCTTTTGTAGCGCCCAATCTCCACCGCGCACTGCGTCCGCTCGTTGAGCAGCCGCAGAAGCTCGCGGTCAATCTGGTCGATACGATTTCGCCACCCCGCCAGTTCGCTATTGTTCATGCGAAGCTGCTCCCCGCGCCCGATTTCAGCCAGCGTACGAAGCGCTCGATTCCCTCTGCGCCCTCGCGCGCGTAGCGCTCCTCCACCGCGCGGACGAGCGCGCTGCCGACCACGGCGGCGTCGGCGAGATGCTGTACCTGCGCCACCTGCTCGGGATTCGAAAGCCCGAAACCCACCGCCAGCGGAAGCTGCGTGAGCTGCCGCAGACGCGCGATGAGCGGCGAAACCTCGCCAGAGATGCTGGCGCGCTCGCCGGTGACGCCCGGCCGGGAAATCACGTAGACAAAGCCGGTCGAAAGGCCGGCAATCTGCCGGAGACGCGCGCCGGTGGACGTCGGCGAGGCCAGGAAAATGGTATCAAGATTTTCGCGGCGCATCGAGTGGATGTAATCCCCGGCCTCTTCGGGCGAGAGGTCCACGATCAGCGCGCCAGCGGCCCCGGCGCTCGCAAGCTCGCCCGCAAAACGGTCCAGCCCGTACTGGAGTACCGGATTGTAGTAGCTGAATAAAATCAGCGGGGTCTTCAGCGCGGCAAGCCACTCCGGGAGGCGCTCAAGAAGCTTATGGAGCGTGGCCCCGGCGCGGATCGCGCGCTCGCTGGCGCGCTGGATCACCGGCCCGTCCGCCATGGGGTCGGAAAACGGCACGCCCAGCTCAATCAGGTCCGCGCCGCCGCGATCCAGCGCGGAAAGAAGCCCGCCGGTATCCGCCAGGCCCGGGTCGCCCGCCGTCAGGTACGCCACCAGCTTACCGGCCGGCTCGCGATCTGACGCGCGGAGCGCCGCTTCGATCCGGCTTTTTGACAGCGTAACCATACGGCAATGGTGAATTATAAATGGTGAATGCTGAATTCTGAATTGTGAATAGTAAATGCTGGAACCGAGTGCGTTTTACGATTTTTGGAACCGACGCGAATTTCACCGCACAGCATTTACCATTTACTATTTACAATTCGTGCCGATTGCCCCCCGCATTCAGTATTCATAATTCCGCATTCATCATTATCCCCAGGTCTTTGTCGCCGCGACCGGAAAGGTTCACCACCACGAGCGCATCGCCGCCCATGGCCGGCGCGCGTTTCGCTACTTCGGCGAGGGCGTGCGCGGATTCGAGCGCCGGGATAATTCCTTCCAGTCGTGCCAGCAGCTTCGCCGCCTCAAGCGCTTCCTGGTCGCTCACGCGCGTGTAGTCCACTCGGCCCTGGCGATAAAGCGCGGCGTGCTCCGGGCCGATGGCCGGATAGTCCAAACCGGCGGAAACTGAATGGGTGTTCGAAATCAGGCCGTCATCGGTCTGAAGCACATAGGTGTACATGCCGTGGATCACCCCCGGCCGGCCGCCGGAAAATCGCGCTGCGTGCTCACCCAGGCCGTTCCCTTTCCCGCCCGCTTCTACGCCGATCAGCTTCACGGCGGCCTCGGGAATGAAATCATAGAACAGGCCGATGGAGTTGCTGCCTCCTCCGACGCAGGCAATCAGCGCATCGGGCAAGCCCCCTGCCGACTCCATCACCTGGCGGCGAGTCTCCTGCCCGATGATGCGATGGAAGTCCCGCACCATGGTCGGATAGGGATGCGGACCCAGGGCCGAGCCCAGCAGGTAGTGAGTGGATTCAACGTGCGTGACCCAGTCGCGCATGGCTTCGTTGACGGCGTCCTTGAGCGTGCGGCTGCCGGCGCCCACCGAGACCACTTGCGCGCCCATCAGCTTCATGCGGAAAACATTGGGCGCCTGGCGCGCCATATCCGTCTCGCCCATGTAGACGACGCATTCGAGCCCCAGCAGGGCGGCGGCGGCGGCCGTGGCCACGCCGTGCTGGCCCGCGCCCGTCTCGGCAATGATCCGCGTCTTGCCCATGCGCCGCGCCAGCAGTCCCTGCCCAAGACAGTTGTTGAGCTTGTGCGCGCCCGTGTGCAGCAGGTCCTCGCGCTTCAGGAAAACC
>JBOGJW010000319.1:0-5803 GCA_050745245.1 Terriglobia bacterium
GGGTCATTTTCGTCCTCCGGGGTATCGCCAAGCGACATGAGAGACATCACGATCAGCGCTTCCCTGACCGTGGGCTTTTCACCCTGGTTACAAACCTACGGTCAACCAGAACCGGGTTGACCGTGGCTACCACACGTTAGATGGGAAAAGCGTATGGCCCTACCCAAACGCCTTTTGCAGAGTTATGATGTGCTCACGTTGGCGGGTGAACCGGACCGGGCGCCTGCGCATCCTGCAAGTTCCTTGTCGGCCGAACCCGCACAATCCTGCGGTTCCAAGGAGGCGCACGTGCCACTTAAAAAAATCCATCGGCTCGTCTTCGGAAGGACTCCGCGCGTTCCCCGCGAGGAGGCGGTCAAGGTGTTCAAGCGGGATCACTTCAAGTGCCAATACTGCGGCCTCGACGGTCTCGCCAGCTTTGAAAACTGGATGCTGATGACGGTGGACCACATTCACGCGTACGCGAAGGGCGGCCTCCCCAAGGCGGATAATCAGGTGACTGCCTGCCAGCCTTGCAACACGATCAAGGGCACCAGGGACTTTAAGTCTCTTGCCGAGGCCCGCAAGCACGTTCAGGCGAAGCGGGAGGAGTGGAGGCAGGTTTATCAGGAGCAGCTTGAGGCCGCGCGCGGCGCGCGGCACGCGCATGCCGGGTAGACCAGCGCGCTCACGCGCGCGTCAGATTGCCGGCCAGAATGGCGAGCTCGGGGCGAAGGCGGTCAATCTCCCGTTCCAATTCCCCGGAAGCTTCTTGCGCGCCGGGGAGATTTCCCTCGCGAGCCAGCGTCTCCAGGTTCCGCGCTGCGCCCACGGCCGCCGGCGCTGAAAAGTTGGCGACCGAGCCTTTGATTGCATGCGCGAGCTGGGCTAGTGTCTGCGCATCGCCTTTCTCCGCGGCGGCGCGGAGCTCGTCAACCTGGCCGGGTACATGCTGCAAGAAAAGCGAGGCGAGCTCCCCGAGGAGTTCCGCGTCGCCTTCCACCTGTGCGAGCGCCTTTTCGGGATCGAGGGCGCTGAACGTGGCTGCGCCGCGCGAGCCCTGCTGCGCCGGCTGAGAGTCCCGTGCGAATACCACCGCGTCGATAGCATCCCAAAGATCATTCACCCTCACCGGCTTTGAGAGATAGCCGTCCATCCCGGCGGCAATGCATTCCTCGCGGTCTCCAGTCATCGCGCGCGCGGTCATTGCGATGATTGGAATGTGTCCGCCGGTTGTTTTCTCCTTTTGGCGAATGGCAGCGGTAGCTTCGAGGCCGCCCATTTCCGGCATCTGCACGTCCATGAGCACCAGGTCAAACGAGCTTGCTTCGAGCGCTTCAAGCGCCAGCCGGCCATTTCCGGCGATGGTAACGGTGTGCCCGTGTTTCTCCAGAAGGCGTTTTGCGAGCTGCTGATTGACGGCATTGTCCTCTACCAGCAGGGTGCGCAACCGGGGCCGGGTTTCGCGGATGTAGTGGCGCGTAATGAGCGGCTGACCGGCGGCCTCCGCCGGCTTTTCGCCCAGCACGCGCAACATGGCCTCTCTCAGCTCGGACTGGCGGATCGGCTTGGTGAGATACGCTGCAATCCCCAACTCCCTGCACCGGGTCGCGTCACCTCGTTGTCCCATCGAGGTGAGCATCATGATCACGGGCCCGGCCACCTGCGGCGTTTCACGGATCTGTTTCGCAAGGCCGAACCCGTCTACCTCTGGCATCTGCGCATCCGTCAGGATCATTTGAAAGGGCTGTCCAGACCGCCTCGCCTCAGAAAGCGCGCGCAGCGCGGATGGCGCTCCATCCGCCAGGCGCGGCTCCGCGCCCCAGCGGCGCAGCACTTCCTGCAAAAAGAGCCGGTTCGTCAGATTATCGTCCACGATCAGGACCCGAAGGCCAGCCAGCGCAGACGGCTCGGCGGGGGCGGGAGACGCCACCTGCGCCGGCGCGATGCCGAGCTGCGCGCGGAAGTGAAACGTGCTGCCCCGCCCCTCCTGGCTTTCCACCCAAATCTCGCCTCCCATCATTCTCACGAGCCTTGCGGAGATGGTGAGCCCCAGGCCGGTGCCCCCGTATTTTCGCGTGGTTGAGGCGTCCGCCTGGGAAAACGCTTCAAAAATCGCCTGCTGCTTTTCGCGCGGCACGCCAATGCCGGTGTCGCGCACCGAGAAATGCAGGACGTGGCTTTCCTGATCGCTGGATTCGACTCCGACCGTTACCACCACTTCTCCCTGCTCGGTGAATTTGATGGCGTTACCGATCAGGTTGACGACGATCTGGCGGAGCCGCGTCGGATCGCCACGGACGTGTTCAGGAACGTCCGGAAGAACGTTGCAAATCAGTTCGAGGCCCTTTTCGTGCGCTTTCAAGCCCACCGTCTGGACCGTTTCTTCCAGGCTGCCGCGCAGATTGAAATCGGTGACATCAAAGTCCAGCCGGCCCGCCTCGATCTTTGAGAAGTCGAGCACGTCATTGATGACGGCCAACAGCGAATCGGCGGAGCCCTTGGCCATGTTCAGATACTGGCGCTGCTCAGGAGTAAGCTCCGTCTCCAGGGCGAGGCCGGTCATGCCGATGACCCCGTTCATCGGCGTGCGAATCTCGTGACTCATGTTGGCGAGGAATTCGCTCTTCGCGCGGCTGCCCTCTTCGGCCCGTTCTTTCGCTTCGAGGAGCTGTGTGTTCACCTTGCGCAGCTCGGCGGTGCGCGCGGAGACCTCTTCTTCGAGGTTGTCGCGGTGGCGCTTCAGCTTGGCGTCACGCTCTTCGATCTGCCGGAGCATTTCGTTGAACTGATCGGTGAGCCGGCCCAGCTCGTCATCGCTCTGCTTCTGCGCGCGGATCGAGTAATTCTTTTCCGCTGATATTCGTTTGGCCTGGCTCGCCAGATGATAGACCGGATCGGAGATCGCCCGTTGCAGCGGCGCCGACAGCATGAATGCGAAGAAGAGCGCGCCCAACAGGATGATGCCCAGGATTCCGGCGAATCGCCGAAGCCGGTTCTGGATGGGGCTGAGGTCCGATTGCAGGTACACCGCGCCGATCGGCTGGCCTCCCAGCATGATCCGGCGGAAAAGAACCAGGCGACCCGGCTCAAATCGGGTGGCGTCGGGCTGCACGGCGGGCGGAACAAACGTGGACGGAGCATCGGCCCGGCGATAGCAGGCGAACGGGGCGCCGCTGGCGGAGTAAATGCACGCGGTGACGATGTATTGCTTCGCCCGAAGTGAATCCAAAAGCTCACTGGCGGCTTTCTGATCGCCGAAAGTGAGCGCAGCCGTGCTGTTCAGCCCGATGATCTCCCCAAGCGTCTGGAGGTCGTTCTCCATCGAGTTGCGCAGCGCCGTCCGCTCGTAGGCGAAGAAAGCCAGCGAGGAAAGCACCAGCGCGGCGCTCACCACCACCATGATGATCACGCGAAGCTTGTGCTTAATTGAAAGGTCGCGGTAAGAACGCAATTGCGTGGTGTTCTCCTTTGTGCGCGCGGGCGATCAGCCTGAGATGATCTTTGCCAGGCTCAGCAGCTTGGAGCTGATCTGGAGTCCGGCGCGGGCTGCCGCCCCCGGATTGATTTCGAAGCGCACCTTATTGCCGTCAAGAAACAGGTCGATCATCACGCCACGCTCGGCAAAGCCCTCCGTGTCGCCAATCGTCAGCACGGCCGATTTTCCGAGGCTCGCCAGAACCGCGCCCAGGCGCCGTTTTTCCGAGCGGCTGATGAACAGAATCTGACATGCCGGTATTTGCCCTGGCTCCTGGACCAGCTTCACGGCAAAGGCGCGCCCGGCGAAGGTCTTTCCGCGGGTGATCTGCTCGAGCGAATTCCCGAAGGGGTTTTCCCCCAGCACACAGATATTGATCGGCGAATCCTGGCTTTTGAATGAGCCCGGAGGCCACTCCACGAATTCCGAAAACTTGTAGACGAAAGCGGCCTTGACGGCATATTCGCTAACCTGCGCGGCGGCGCGCGCGCTTCCAAGCAGCGCCATAGCGGCCAGGAGCGCAAAAACGGCGCAGCGCGCGCCGGAGCCAAAGAGCCCAGAATACCGTTCGGAACGCGCTGTCCTTTTCAGTCCTGGTCCCAAGGATGACACCCGCTGGAGCGTTGTTCTGAGCACGCGCTTAAGGAACCCTGGGAACGGCGTTGCGGCGGTTCATTTCGGTCGGCGCCCTGCTGTCATTCCGAGGCCTGGCGCCATTTGCCGGGCCGAAGAACTTGCTTTTTGCCGCAGACCGAAGAGCAGGTCCTTCGCTGCCGCTCAGGATGACAACAACGGCGAGAGGCGTCAGAATCGCCAGGTCGTTTTCAAATACACGCTGCGCGGCACCTCCGTAGGCAGGATCAGGTCCTCGGGGCCGTTGAATTCGAGATGCCGGGGCGTGAGCAGGTTCTGTCCCACCAGGCTGATCTCAAAAGTTTCTCCCGCCCGCCAGCTCAGCCGCGCATCGGCCCGCGTGTAGGCCGGGATCTGCTGAGCGGGCAGCCGGTCGACATAGTAGACTCCAGCGTTGAACGAAAACCGGTGCGGCAAATTCACGTCAGACCGAATCTGAAACTGGTGCCGGGGATTGTCTCCGATCCCCACCGTGATGGCCGGAAAACCAGGAAACGACTGCGTTGAGTGCAGACTGCCCCTGAACCATGCATACCCGGGGTGGAGCGACCACCATTTTGTCGCCTGGATATTCAGCGAAGCCTCCGCTCCGTAGGTCCTGCCGTACATGTTGTTCGAGATGATGACCGGAACCACGAGATACGGAAACAGGGTGTCTGTCACCAGGATCGGAACGCCCGGCACCGTGCCGCGAAGGTTGTCGTAAACGTTGTAGAATGTGGCGATATCGAACGAGGTCGTTTTGCTGGCCTCAGCGCGATAGCCGAATTCGTAGGCAAGAAGATCTTCGGAAATAAAATTCGGGTTGCCGTAAACCTGAACGAGCGCGGGCAGCCCGCCCGGTCCCTGAAACTCATCGAAGCTCACGCGGGCATCATCATCGGCCGGGGACGGCGTCCGCGTGGCTCGAGAGACCGCTGCCCAGAGAGACTGACGCGGGGTCGGCTGCCAAAGCAGCCGGATGCTTGGCTCTACTTCGAAACCGGTGAAGTAGTTGTGCTCAAGCTTGGAGCCCAGGGTAAGCCAGAGACGATCCGGAAACAGCTCGACCTCGTCCTGGATGAATGCATTGTAGAGCTGGGTTGAAAGCCGGTTCGGATCGAAGGCGATGCGCTCTCCGCCGCCCGTCACGAACGTGGTGTACCGGTACCCAAATCCCCAAACCACATCGTTGCGCTGGCCCAGAAGCATATGGTGCTGAAACTCCAGGTCGGCAGTATCCCGGCGGTATGAGATTGAGGTGTTGTAGAGCTGACTCCGCTCGAAATATACCTGCAGGCTGGTGTGAGACCGGTCGGAGATGGTGTGATCCCAGCGGGCGAGGAGGTTCTGGCCATCGATGGCGGTAAGATCGTCGAATGCGCCGAACTCGAACGGCGACAGCGAGAGTGTTCCTTTCCAAAGGTCCCCGACGTTGCCGTCAAATCCGGTGCCTTCAAACATGAGTGAATTCTTTTGGGAAAGCGCCCAGTCAGATCTGAATCCCACCCGGCCCAGGTGCCAATCGTCGGCGGTGTGGCCGCCCGACGGGTTTACGAAGCTATTGCGGTTGAAGTACTTGCCGTAGACACGATAGGTGGCGTTGCGACCGAGCGATCCGCCGTACTGCACCGTCCAGAAAGCGCCTTCCGCCGTGCCCACGCCCGTCGTAACCAGCGCTCCCTGCGTCTCCTTCGAACTCTTCGTAATGATGTTGATCACGCCGTTGACGGC
>JBOGJW010000320.1:0-5269 GCA_050745245.1 Terriglobia bacterium
AGTCGCCCAGAACCGGCAAGGGTGGCAAGCCCCAGGCCAACGCTTGGTCGATCTCTTCCAGCGCCAGTTGCGTCTTGCTGCGGTACTCGGTTCCCTGCGGCAGTTTGACCTCTTCGGCTCGTGCCGCGTCTTCCAGCCACTCTTTGGGCAGATGGAGGCGCCACAACAGCGGGCAACTGGCTTCGGCGCTCGACCAGTGCAGGCTCACCGCCACCTGACAATTAGCGATTTTGCCCAGCGCGCCGCAGTACTGTCGCGCGACGCCGACCGAGTGCTAACCGGCCTTGGGAAACGAGGTCTCATCGATGATCCAAACTTCCGCTTCACTGAGAAGATCAACAACCCGGTGGGCCAAGCGACGCTGCACTTCTTCGACGGCCCAGGGACTCTGGCCGACGAACTGGCGCAGGGCTTGTACGTCGGCCCCTTCAATGCGGCTCGCCATCGGTTCAATCGACTTGCGCTCCCCATCGAGGAGCAGGCCTTGCACGTAGACACGCGCCCACTGCTGCCGTTCGCTGCGCCCCATCGGTTCGAGCAGGTCCTCAAGAAAATGCATCAACCGGACATCAAGCCCTTTCAAGGTTTGCGGCTTCATGCCGCCAAGGTAACAGACGTTGCCCGAAAACTCAATCTACACTTAACCTAGTATTACTAAGGAGGCTTGATTGCTAACTTCGCTAACTTCTCCCGGCCTTGTTTTCACCTTCTTCTGAGGAGTAAGATGACCCTCTTCGCAAGTTGGGCCGCTCGCGCCTCGGAGACTGCTGCATGAATCGACGCACGTTTATGTCGGGCGCCTGCCTGGGTACGGCAGGAATGCTCCTGAAATCCGTGAAGGTGAAGGGCGTGGAACAGGTTCAGCTCCCCGCGCCTCCGCCGATCCTGGTGCACGGGCAGCCGGGAGTAAAGCGTTCCCCGCTGGGGATGCCAGGCCTGTTTCCGGGCCGCGTAATCGAGCTGCATCATCCCAAGGCCATCGTAGATAACCACGTATCGCGCCCGATCGTCCGGCAGATGCTCGACCGCGGCATGCGCGAGTTGACCGGAGCGCGCTCGGCGACTGCCGCCTGGAAGCGCTTCTTCAAGCCCGACGACGTGGTGGGCGTCAAGATCAACCCTTCCGGAGCGCCTTACTGCTGCTCGTCGCCCGAGATCGTTTGCGAGATCATTCGCAACCTGAAACTGGCGGGCCTGCCGACGCGCAATATCCTCGTCTACGACCGGTACTCGGACGAGATCGAAGAGGGCAGCTATCACGCTCTGCTTCCGGTCGGCATCCGCGTGGTTGGCGTCGAGCACCGCGCCCGCGATCTGTCCGGATATGACATGGACGTCTATTGCCAGGCCGATTTCTTCGGCGAATGGGAGACGCGCTCGTACCTGGCAAGCGTCGTCTCGCGGGACGTGACCAAAATCGTAAACGTGCCGACGTTCAAAGACCACTCGGCGGCTGGCGTGACCGGGTGCCTGAAGAACCTCGGCTACGGCTCCTTCAACAATGTTGACCGCTCGCACCACGCGCCCATCACCTTCACCGATCCCCTGATTGGACTGATGTGCTCCAGTGAGCCGCTGCGCTCGAAAGCCGTCTTGAACATCATGGACGGAATGCGCCAGGTGTGGCATGGCGGGCCAATTACCGACCAGGAGCAGTTCATCGCCCAGACGGGCAAGCTCTTTATCGGAACAGACCCGGTCGCCGTCGACACGATTGAGCTGAAAGAGATCGAGAAGAAGCGCGAGGCGGAAGGCGCGCTGTCGCTGTGGGATCGCAATCCGGCGAACATTACGCGCAATCAGCGAGTGTTCCATACCAATATCCACAAAAACTTGTTTTACCGGCAGCCCGCGCACATCGAGGCTGCGGGCAAGCTGGGGCTCGGCGTGTGGGATATTGCGAAGATCGATCACCGCCGGATTGAGTTGTAGCGCCGGCGTCTCGCCGGCAGCGGAATGCGGGGAATATGCCGGCGAGGGGCCGGCGCTACAAGTTTGTTATGGCGCAGATACATGTAGAGAACGGGAGCTGGCCCACCTTGCTGGCGGACAACCACCGCTCCGGAGGCGGCGGCCGCTGGCCGGCGCGCAATCCGACCAAGATTCGGTGGCGGCTGCGCCTCGACAACTCCATCCGCTCGTCTCCTGTCCTGAGCGCCGAGACGCTTTACGTCACGTGCTTCGACGGTAAGCTCCACGCCATTAACGCGCAAATCGGGCGGCACATCTGGAAATTCGAGGCTGACGCGCCCTTGCACTCCACGCCGTCGCTTGCCGGCGACAAGATACTTTTCGGCTGCAATTCCGGGAAGGTATATGCGGTTGCGCGCGACTCGGGGCGTAAGCTGTGGGAGGCTGCAACGCGCGGTGAGGTGTGGACGTCCCCGGTGGTGTTGGGAGATGCTGTTTTCTTCGGTTCTGCGGATGGACGCTTCTACGCTGTGGACCTCAAAACCGGGCGGCCGCGCTGGGTGCGCGAGCTCGGCGGACGAATCTATTCCACCGCATGTGTAACGCCCCGCCAGGTTTTCTTCGGGTGTAGCGATAGCAAGATCTACAGCCTCGATACCTCCTCGGGCAAGGTAATCTGGAGCACGCCTACGGGCAACGGCGTTAACTCCTCGCCGGCCCTGGCCGAAAATACCGTCCTCATCGGCTCGCAGGATTTCTCGTTTTACGCCCTCGAGGCTGCCTCCGGGAAAGTGCGCTGGAAAATTCAGACGGGTCTCGGCATCTCGTGCTCGCCCGCCGTCGGTGGCAGCACCGCGTTCATAGGTAGCAAAGAGGGCTATCTCTACGCCGCGGATATCCCAAGCGGCCGTCTGCTTTGGAAAGTTCGCGTCGGGCGTATTGTGGACGCTCCGCCGGTGGTCGCGGGGAGCGTGGTGTGCGGCCAAGCCTCGGGTGTTTATGCGCTGGACGTTCAAACGGGCCGGCCGGTGTGGCGGGCGTTCCTCGGGTTTTCGGTTCAATCCAGCCCGGTGCTCGCGGGCAATGTTATCTATCTCGCTTCTTCAGAAGGTGAGATATACGCTCTGGCGTAGCCATCCCCGGCCCTTCGCCTTCTGTCGGACGCCCCCGCAATGCGGATCATCTTCCCATACCCAGCACGTCAACACCCTATCGCGCTCTGGTTCATCGCCCTGCTCCTGCTGCTCCCGCCGCTCGCGCACGCCGCTAAGCCGGCGCGGGTATTTAAGCAACAGTACGCGATGGGAACGGTCTACCAGATCGTCGCTTACAGCGAGTCGTCCGTCCGCGCCTCCCAAGCCATCGATGCGGCGTTCCGGGAGATTGTTTACCTGGACCACGTGATGAGCAATTTCGATCCGGCGAGCGATCTCAGTCAGCTCGACCGCTCCGCCCATTTTCACGCGGCCCGTGTGCCTCCGGACCTTTTCCGGGTTATTGGCGATTCACTGGAGTATTCCAGGATGTCGCAAGGCAAGTTCGACATTACGCTCGCCCCGGTGATCGATTTGTGGAAGGCGGCGCAGCGCAGCGGAGTACCACCCTCACCCGGGCAGATCAGAACCGCGCAAGGCTGCGTAGGTTATAGAAAAATTCAGCTCATCCCGCCCGACCGAATCGAATTTCACTCGCCGTGCATGAGGCTCGACCTCGGCGCCATCGGCAAGGGCTACGCCGTAGATCGAGCCGTTGACGTGCTGCGTTCCTACGGCATTCGCAGCGCGCTGGTGAATGCGGGCGGGAGCACGTTCTTCGGCCTGGGGGCTCCGCCGGACCAGCCCGGCTGGCTGATTCACCTTCGCGATCCCTCCGGGCGGCTGGGTCCGGAAATCGTGCTCAAAGGGAACAGTGTCTCCACTTCCGAGCAGTGGCGCGCCAGCCTTATCGACGCAGGCTCGTTCGGACACATCGTTGATCCCGCCACGGACCGCCCGGAGGCGAGCCGCTTCGCGGTGAGCGTCGCCGCTCCCACGGGCACGCAGACGGACGGGCTTTCGCTTACACTGTTCATGCTGGGCCCCGAGGCGGGAAGCCGGCTGATCAGGAACAGACTTCTGGATACTGCGGCCATCTGGGTGTGGCCCTCGGGCAAGTCGGAAACAGTGTCTACGGGTCCGGTGATCACATTTGACCGGCGCGACGCAATGAAAGGGGACCATTAAGCCAATGTGGACTCGACGATGTTTGCTGCCTTCCTTGGTCCTGCTGCTTGCGACGCCGGGCTGGGGCCGCGTATTCATTCGCTGGACTGCGCCGGCCATCCCTCCCGCCCAGAAGCTCGGCGTGCGCAACATCGTGATTTCATGGCAGGGGGAGCCCGCCGGATTGCTGCAGATGGCCCGCCGCGAGGGGTATCTCGTTTATGTGGAAGTGGGATCGGAGCAGGTGAAGGCCGCAGAGCAGGCGGGGGCGAAAGACGGCATCGCGGGCGTGATCGTCAAATCCACCCAGAGCAGCCCCGAGTCGGTTAGTGAGGGCGCAGTGGACGGCGGCCCGGCGCTTACACAGTCGCGCGTTCTGCTCTCGGCCCCCGGAGGCAAAGAGCCGCAGCTTCGCGGAACCACCGTGGTGAGCCGCCGCGGTTTTCTTGCCGTGTCGAGCCCGACGCGCCAGCCCTGGATCGATTCCAATGTCGCGCTGATCCGTTACGAGCGACTCATCCGCCCTTCCCAGCCGCCGCTGCTCGAATACCCTTGGGAGCTTACCGGGGCGCTGGAGCAACAGCTTGGACCGCGCACGGAGGATTACGAGCTCGCCGTGGCCGAGGCCGGCGCCTTTCATGCCGATCTCATCCTGAACCTGCACAGTCACCTGCAACAACAGTTGGCGGCGGGCAATCCCAGGGCGTGGACCGCCTGGAAGCAGATTAGAAATTACATTGATTTCTATGCTCGCAACAACGATGCCGGTGCAACTCTGGTTGCAAACGTCGGCGTCGTCACCGCCGGCTACGACACGGCTTACGAAGAGATGAACCTTCTCGCGCGCCGCAATATTGCCTATCGCGTGCTGCCGCCGCGGGACCTCGCGCAGGGGCGGCTCAGCGGCCTTGCCCTCATTGTCATCTTCAGTCCGCTCAACCCGGCCGACAATCGCGTCATCGAGAACTTTGCCTCCAAGGGCGGAACCGCCGTCCTGGTGGGGCAGCAGGGGCAATTCCCGTGGCATTCGGAGAAGCCCGTTGAAAAGAACGACGAGGCTGCGATTTACAACGTAGGATCGGGGAAGGTGGTTGAGCTTTCCACGCCGATTGTGAATCCCGACGCCTTCGCGGAAGATATTCGCCGCCTCCTGAAGC
>JBOGJW010000321.1:0-7374 GCA_050745245.1 Terriglobia bacterium
TCTCACGACGATGATCACTGGCATTGCGCCGTGGCCCGCGAGCGATGGCGCCCTCGAGGTTTTCAAGCTCGTGAAGCCTCTGGGCAATCTCGAGCAATATCAATTCGAGGATTGGCGTAACCGCGCAGTGCATCTCAGCCGGGCGCAGTGCTACTCTGCGGTGTATAGCCGCCCGGGCGAGTCGTATATCATCCTGACCAACATGAATTCCAAGCCCGCGCGGGTGATGTGTTCGGTCGACCCGGCGAAGCTGAAAAGCCCGCTGGGTACTCTGTCATCCGCCTCGCTAATCGCGCCAACTGGAACGACGCGGCTCGATTCAAGTGCGCTCACCGGCGCCGGAGAGCGCATAACGCTCCCCGCCGCGAGCGCCGTTTTGATTCACCTCACCGGCCCCGGACTCAGCCGCTAAGCAGTCCGTTTAGCGATTGCTGAAAAAACCGGGTAGCTGTCATCCTGAGGAGGTCGTCGCGGCGACTGACGCAGGATCGCTGTATTACATCGATCCGAAAATACGGGGGGTTCTTCGCTGCGCTCAGAATGACACGGCCCGAAGTTACCGCAGCAACCTGTTCAGGAACCATGTCCAAGAAACATCGCAGCGTCGTGCAAAAGCAGTTTACCAAGACCGTCGATGCATTCTCGAAATTTTCAGTGCGCGACACTCCTGAAATGCTTGCGGAGAGGTCGCAGTTTGCGCGTCCGCAGCCCGGGGAAATCGCGCTCGACGTCGCCTGCGGTCCCGGCACGCTGGTGCTCGAGCTGGCGCGAATCGTGCGCTTTGCCCGGGGCATCGACATAACCCATCCCATGCTGCTGCAGGCGCGGGAATTTCAGCGCGAGCGGAACGTCACCAACACGTTCTTTGATCAGGGGGAGGCCGAGCGGCTGCCCTATCCGGACCACGCCTTCGACCTGGTGACCTGCCAGTTCTCTTTCCACCACATGCCGAAACCGGAGGCGGCGCTGAAGGAGATGCTGAGGGTAACACGCGCGGAGGGCCGCATAATGATCGCCGACACGCTGGGCCCGGAGAGCGATGAAAAGTGGGATCTGCATCATCGAATCGAGTGCATCCGTGACGCGTCGCACGCGGGCTCGCTCCGCCTCACCGCATTCCTGCGGCTCTTTGAAGATACCGGCCTGGACATTTTGCGGCAGGGCCTCAAGCGGCGGCAGCGCTCGTTTAACCAGTGGATGGCGCGCGCGGGTCTGGAGGCCTCCGACAATCGCTATCAGGAGGCGCGCAAGGTGATTGAAGATTCAATTCCCGGAGATAAGGCCGCCTTCTCCGCCCAACCCCAGGACGATGATCTGCTGATCGTGCACAACGAAGCCATGTTCCTTCTCCAACGGCGCGGCGTCTAGCACCACGCATCGCGCCCGCTATTGCGCCCGGTCGCCAGCTTTCGCCGGCGCCTCGGCGATCCCCAATGCCACCGTCAGTGGCTTCATCGTCAGCCCCTGAACGATAAGCGAAAAGGCAACCACGCCCAGCGTCCAGGCCAAGAGGTCCGCGCGGTGCGGAAACTGGGTCGGCAAACTGAGGACGAGGGCCAGCGCGACGGCGCCCCGCAGTCCTCCCCATACCAGTACGTGCTGCCAGCGGAGCGAAATCTTTTTTGAGAACAGATTGCTCACTGGCATAAGTCCGTAAACCGAAAGCGCGCGGCCCAGCAGCACGGCGACAATGGCCAGCACTGTGGCCTGCCAGTCATGGAGAAGGTCCGTAATGCGCACTTCCATGCCGATCAGCAGAAACAGCAGGGAATTGATGACGAACGCGGCGTACTCCCAGAATCCCCAGACGGCGGTCCGCGTGCGCGGGCTCATTCCGATCTTGGCGCCGAAGTTGCCGAGCGTGATGCCGGCGGCCACCGTGGCGATCACGCCGGACAAATGGAGCGACTGCGCGATGAGATAGGAACTGTACGCCAGGATCGCGGTAAGTGTGATTTCCACCCTCGGCTCGTCAAGCTGCTGGGTAATCTTGCTGAACAGGAATCCCATAAATGCGCCCAACGCGGCGGCGCCGATGACCACACCGAGGAACTCTCCGACGCCTTTGCTGACTCTCAGCCCGCCCTTGGACATCGCCGCCATCAGGATTCCAAACAGGACTACGGCGGCGCCATCGTTTAAGAGGCTCTCGCCTTCCATGATCATCGAGAGACGCCTGGAGACGCCCATCTCCTGAAAGATCGCGATCACCGAAACAGGATCGGTGGCGGAAATGATGGCGCCAAACACCAGCGCGACGAGCACGGGCAGTCCAAAGACCCAATGGACCGTGTATCCCGTAATCAGCGTCGCCACCAGGACGCCCAGATTGGCGAGGAGGAGAATCGGTGCGAAATTCTCGCGAAGATGCCGGATGGGAATTTTGATGCTTCCCTCGAACAGCAGCGGCGGGAGGAACAGAACCAGGATCACGTCCGGCGTGAGCCAGCCGGGCCTCGCTCCGTGCGTGACGCTCTCGAGAAGGCGCAGCCGGTGCATCGAGCCGATCGCAAGACCGCCCAGCACCAGCGCGACGGTATAGGGAATCCTGAGCCGCGCCGCCACGACGGCGATAATTGAAGCTGCGATCAGCAGCCAGATCAGGAACTCAATCGCGTGATTCGTCGCCATGATCACCGCGGCTGCCGCCGCCACATCGAACGCCCTGGATTATAACGCCGGCCTTCGGTTACGCTGTCTCTTCGGGAGGTGGTGACCTAAATGAGTTTCCCTGTTCACAGGCCGCGGCGATTGCGCCGCAACGAAGCCTTGCGCGGGCTCGTGAGGGAGACGACGCTCTCCGCGCGCTCGTTTGTTTTTCCTCTTTTCGTCTGCCCCGGTGCCGGCGTAAAAGATGAAATCGGCGCGATGCCGGGGAATTACCGCTGGTCCGTGGACCTGCTGACGGAGGAATGCAAGTCCGTGCGCGATGCAGGCATCCCCGCCGTCATCCTGTTCGGCATCCCTGAGAAAAAGGACGCCGTCGGCTCCGAGGCCTACGATCCGAACGGCATCGTGCAGCGGGCCGTTCGCGCACTTAAGCGGACCGTGCCCGAGCTGCTCGTCATCTGTGACGTTTGCCTGGACGAGTACACGGATCACGGCCACTGCGGGCTCATCAAAAATGGCGAGGTGGATAACGACTCCACGCTGGAGCTGCTGGCGAAAGTCGCGGTCTCGCAGGCCGAAGCTGGCGCCGACATTGCGGCGCCCTCGGACATGATGGACGGCCGCGTGGGGCGCATTCGCTCCGCGCTCGACGCTCACGGTCTCCAGCAAGTCGCGGTCCTTTCTTACGCCGCAAAATACGCGTCGGCGTTTTATGGCCCGTTCCGCGAGGCGGCCGGCTCAGCGCCTCGCTTTGGCGACCGCAGATCCTACCAGATGGATGCCGCGAACCAGCGCGAGGCGTTGCACGAAATCGCTCTGGATATCGAAGAGGGCGCGGATATCGTCATGGTGAAGCCGGCGCTGCCCTCGCTCGATGTGCTGGCGCTCGCGCGCCGCGCTTTCGATACGCCCCTGGCCGCGTACCAGGTGAGCGGCGAGTTTTCCATGATTACCGCCGCCGCCGCGAACGGCTGGATCGATCGGGGCGCCATCATGATGGAAACCCTGATCGCCATCAAGCGCGCGGGAGCGGATTTCATCCTCACCTACTTCGCCAAGGATGCCGCCCGGCTCCTCCGCGGTTGACATCTCCGCGCTCGCGGCGCGCTACCTGCTCCGCATTCGCGCCGCAGGGCCGTCAGCGCCAATCCAACCGAGAATAGCCCATGTCCATCTCACCGGCTCGCCTGGCAGCCTACGAAATTCTCCGGTCCGTTGAGGAGCGCGATAAATACGCGGTCGACCTGCTCCAAGGCCCGCGACTTCTGCGCATGAAGGAAGCGGATCGCAAGCTCGCCACGGAAATCGTAATGGGCGTGCTCCGCTGGCGGGGTGATCTCGATTTCCAGGCGCAGCGGCTATCTGGGAGGCCGCCGGACTATTTTGATGCGGAAGTGCGGGAGATTCTCCGCATGGGCATCTTCCAGATTCGCTATCTCTCCGGCATTCCCAAATCTGCAGCGGTGAATGAGAGCGCCGAGCTCGTGAAGCACGCGCGCAAGAAATCCGCTGTGGGCCTGGTGAACGCGGTGCTGCGGAAATGCGAAACGCGCGATCTCAGCCGGGCGCGGAGCGGGCCAGAGTACGTTGAGAGCGCCCGGCGCTCAATTCCCTCGTGGCTGATCGAGAGGTGGGAGCGCCAGTTTGGCGCGAGCACCGCTCGGTCAGTCGTGCTTGCCAGCCAGTCGGTTCCTCAGACGCACCTGCGCGTGCGGGGACCGGCTGGCGATCTCGAGAGCGTGCAGCGCGAGCTCGGCGCCGAAGGCGTTCAAACGCGCACGGGGAGTTTCATGCCGCGCGCGCTGCGTGTCCAAACCGGCAGCATTCTCTCGTCTGCCGCCTGGCGTGCGGGACGGGTGGTCATTCAGGACGAGGCGTCGCAAATCGTCGCGAGTTTTCTTCACCCCGAGCCGGGCCAAGGCGTACTCGACCTCTGCGCAGCTCCGGGAATCAAGACGGCTCAGACTGCCGAAGAACTTGGGGGCGGGACGATCATCGCTTGCGACCGGAGCCTGCGGAGACTGCGCACGGTGGGCTCTGTGGTGCCGCTGCCCGAGGCTGCGCATCTGCACCGGGTTGTGCTCGACGCCGCGCGCCCGCTGCCCTTCAGTGATTGCTTCAGCCGAATTTTGATCGACGCCCCGTGCTCCGGCACCGGCACGCTGGCGCGCAATCCGGAAATCAAATGGCGGCTCCGTCCGGAGCACCTGGCGGCGTTCGCAGAGCGCCAGGCGCGGGTTTTACGACAGGGGCTTGATTCGCTGGCGCCGGAGGGACGGCTGGTTTACTCCACGTGTTCACTCGAGCCGGAGGAAAACGAGGGCGTGATATTGAGCGTTCTGCGGGGTCTCGCCGGTTTTCACCTGCTGAGCGCCACAGAGATGCGTGGCGAATTTCCGGCCGTCGCGCCCCTCATTGACGACGCGGGTTTCTTCCGCAGCTTACCGGGAGTTCAAGACATGGACGGATTTTTCGCCGCGGTGATCGTAGCGGAATCCTCCCCGCGTTCCGGCGCGGCGAGCTCGCGCGTGACAACTTCCAAAGGGACCGCTTCGGCAAGCTCATCGCCGCCCGCCGCTCCGAGTTCCTTGAACTTTCGCGCCGGAACTAGCACCCGGCTCTCGAGCGATCCGGTGGCGTTGTTATAAGCGGTCACGGCCTTGCCCAGCGCCGCGCCAGCGGCCGTGAAATGCACAAGAAAGCTGCGCAGCCGGTCGTATAACTGCTTTCCCAGGTCGCTGATCTCCTGCGCGTTCTGGGCCATGCTTTCCTGCCGCCAGCCGTAGGCCACGGCCTTCAGCAGCGCCACGAACGTGGTGGGTGTGGCGAGCACCACGCGCTTCTGCATCGCGTCCTCAATCAGATCGCGGTCCTGCTCGAGCGCCGCGCTGAAGAAGGACTCACCCGGCAGGAACAAAACCACAATCTCCGGCGCCTGCTCGAACTGCTGCCAGTAGAGCTTGGATGCCAGCTCGTTCATGTGGTCGCGGACCAGCCGGCTGTGACGGGCCAGGTGGCTGGCGCGCTCATCGTCGCTGGTTGCCGCGGCGGCGTCCAGAAACGCCTGAAGCGGAACCTTGGCGTCCACGGCGATCCGGCACCCGGCCGGGAGGTTCACCACCATGTCGGGCCGAAGGCGCCCGGATTCGCCGGTGAACGTTTCCTGCTCGGTGAAGTCGCAATGGTTGGACATTCCGGCCAGCTCCGCCGCGCGGCGCAGCGTCATTTCGCCCCAGCGGCCCCGCACCTGCGGCCCACCTCGCAGCGCGCTCGAGAGTGTCCCGGCCTCTTTTTGAAGCTGCTGATTGATGCTGGAGAGATTGCGCAGCTGCTCCTCCAGCCCTCCGTAGGCGCTCTGGCGCGTCTTCTCCATCTCCTGGATCTGCCGCTCGTAACGGTCGAGCGATTCCTTCAGAGGCTCTACCATCGCCCGGATTTCTTTCTGGCGAGATTCGAGATCACCCGCGGCGCGCGTCTGGATCGTCTCAAACGCGCTCTTTGCGAGCGCCATGAACGACTGGTTGTTGCTCTTCAGCGCTTCGGCGGAAAGGGCGTGGAAGGTGTCGGCGAGCTTTGCGCGCGCTTCCTCCAGAAGCTGTTTTTGTTCCTCGAATTTCGCGCGAGTCTCTTCCAGGCGGGTCTCCGCCGCAACGCGCGCGATCTGCTCGCTTTTCAATGCTTCGCGCGTGGGCCCCAGGTCCTGCAACTGGATCCGCAGCTCAAAGAGAGCGCTCTCGGCAGCCTTGGATTTTCCTTCCGCCTCGATGCGTATCGCGGAAATCACAGCCTGCGTGCGAGCGCGGGACCAAACCCAGGCCAGCGCTGCGCCCACCGCGATTCCTACCGCCAGTGCAATCCACGCATTCATCGGTTCACCATAAACGTTCCTGAGCTGCTGTCATCCTGAGCAGTTGTAGCCACGGTCAACCGTCTCTCGGTCGACCGTGGGTTTGTAAACCAAGTGAAAAGCCCACGGTCAGGAAAGCCCGCCACCGCGGGACCGTGGCTGCCCCTCAATCCTCGTGCGCGGGGCAGAGCGGGGTGAAATCGCACCAGCGGCAGATAAAACCCGGCTTGGCCTCGAAGCGGCCCTGCCGGATACCCTCAGCCGCTTCCTGGATCTCGCGCCGCGTCTCTTTCAAATCCTCAGCGGTTCGCACCGCGCTCACCGGCTCATTATTGCTGAAATTATAGAAGGTCAGCCGCACCGGCCTGTAGCCCAGCCGCTCGGCGCCCAGCGCATAAACCGAAAGTTGAAGGCTCTTCTGCGCGTCTTTCTCAGAGCGGGGCCGGCCGGTTTTGTAGTCGATCAGCTCCACTTCGCCTTTTCCATCGAGCAGATTGACCTGGTCGATACGCCCCTCCACCGCGATTCCGTCCAACTCAAATCGAAAACTCTGCTCGAACGCGGTGCTGGCGGCATCGAACCGGAGCGCGTTGTGGCGTTCCACGAATCCGCGGAGCTGCTCCAATCCGGCTTTTCGATAGATGTCAGCCTGGTAATCGTCGTCAAATCCGGTGTCACGCCAGCGCTCCAGATAGAATCTCTCGATCTCCTCGAACGTGGGCACTGACGTGCGGCGCAATTCGAAATAGTGCCGCGCGGCTTGGTGCATGAGACTTCCGAAAGTGAGGGCCGCCTGGGGCGCAGTTGGAATCTTCAGAAGGTGCTGAAATCGATAGCGGAGCGGGCACTCGCGATAGTCTTCGACCGCGGTGGCGCTGAGGCGGAGCTTTGATTTCATACTTTGCGACGTGGCGCTC
>JBOGJW010000322.1:0-2245 GCA_050745245.1 Terriglobia bacterium
CACCCGCGGCCTGACGCGGTCCCTTGCGCCCAGCGTGGTCCTCCACATCACGTACAACGGTTGTCTTATGATCGGCCTGTTCGTCGCCACCTCGCATATTCGTCTGATGCAGGGCCTCGTATTGAAATAAGCCGGCGTAGCGTCCAATGATTATGGGGGCAATCCCTTTCAGCGGGTGGCGCGAACGTCGCGCATGTTGCGATGTGTGCGCCGCCCTCGATCAACGTCGCGGCTCGCATCCCGTCCGCAGTGGTCTCGGCCCACCCCTCGTGGTAAACTCACTTCAAAGACGAGGAAGGAACACCCTTCCTGCGCCGCAACCGCCCGCCGCGGCGGCTTTCTTCGGACTTTGGGGGTGAGCGCGTGCCCGACAATCCGCTTAGGCTCAAGAAAATTCACCACATCGAATTTTGGGTGGGCAACGCGCGACAGGCTGCCTATTTTTACCGGCGCGCCTTCGGATTTTCTCAGGTTGCGTACCGGGGCCTGGAAACCGGCGCGCGACGCGAGACGTCTTACGCACTGCGCCAGGGCAAGGCCGTTCTGGTGTTGACCACACCCATGGATTCAAGCCATCCGGCGAATGAGCATCTCAGCCGGCACGGCGACGGCGTTCGGGATATTGCCTTGCAAGTGGAGGATGCGGACGGCGCCTTTGCTGAAGCGGTACGGCGCGGAGCGCGGCCCGCGTCGGAACCTCACGACGAGAAGGACGGCCACGGCGCCATTCGTCGCGCCGCCGTCCACACGTACGGCGATACGATCCACTCCTTAATTTCTTACAAAGATTACGCCGGCCCCTTTCTACCGGGCTTTTCAGCAGCGGGAATCGACGGAGGCGACGCCGGAATCCTCCGCATCGACCACATCGTGGGCAACGTTGAGCTGGGCAAGATGAGGCACTGGGCGGACTACTACAGCGGCGTCTTCGGCTTTGAGCAGTTTCTTTCGTTCGACGACAAGGATATCTCGACCGAGTACAGCGCCCTCATGAGCATCGTGATGTCGGATGACTCGCGTTCGGTGAAGTTCCCCATCAACGAGCCGGCGCCCGGGCGGAAGAAAAGCCAGATCGACGAGTACCTGGAAGCCTACCACGGAGCCGGCGTCCAGCACATCGCCTTGCAGTGCAAGAACGCGCTGCAAACCGTTCGCCAGCTCAAAGAGAACGGCGTTGAGTTCCTGCGCGTGCCCGACGCTTATTACGCAGCGCTGCCGGAGCGTATCGGGCCGATTGATGAGCCCATGGACCAGGTGAAATCCGTTGGGCTTTTAGTGGACCGCGATCAGGAGGGCTACCTGCTGCAGGTGTTCTCGCGGCCGGTCGAGGATCGCCCAACGCTGTTCTTTGAAATTATCCAAAGAAAAGGGAGCCAGGGCTTCGGAAAGGGCAACTTTAAGGCGCTCTTTGAGGCGATTGAGCTCGAACAGGCGCGCCGGGGCAATTTGTAGCTTCGGCTGCGTCGTGGAGATGGCAAACGTTGACTCCAACCTATCAGTCCGGTTTCGGAAATGAGTTTGCCACCGAAGCGTGCCGAGGCGCGCTTCCACAAGGGCAGAACGCCCCGCAGAAGGCGCCGTTCGGGCTTTATACCGAACAATTGAGCGGCACGCCATTCACCGCGCCGCGCGCGGTTAATCGCCGCTCGTGGCTTTACCGAATTCGCCCCACCGTCACCCATCGGCCCTTTGAGCCGCTGGGGATGAACCTGCTGCGTAGCACGCCGTTTGATGAGGTCCCCACGCCTCCGAACCAGCTTCGATGGATGCCCCTTCCGATTCCGGCAGAGCCGACGGATTTGATCGAGGGTCTGGTCACGATGGCCGGCAACGGTGACGCCGCACTGCATTGCGGCGTGGGAATCCATATTTACACTGCCAATGCTTCAATGGATGGCCGCTTCTTTTTTAACGCCGATGGAGAGATGTTGTTTGTCCCTCAACTGGGCGCGTTGCGGCTCGTTACCGAGATGGGCATTCTTGACGCCGCCCCAGGCGAGATCGCCGTCGTTCAGCGCGGTATCAAGTTTCGTGTAGAGCTGCCGGACGGTGAGGCGCGCGGCTACATTTGCGAAAACTACGGCGCCCTGTTGCGATTGCCGGACCTGGGACCGATCGGCGCCAATGGGCTTGCCAATCCGCGTGATTTTGAGACCCCGGTAGCCGCCTACGAGGACCGGGAGGGAGAGTTCCGCGTGGTGGCTAAATTCCAGGGAAGGCTGTGGTCAGCGGCGCTCGACCACTC
>JBOGJW010000323.1:0-4881 GCA_050745245.1 Terriglobia bacterium
GGCGGCGTAAAGCCGCCTCTACGCGCCTGAAACTGGAGATTTCGCGGCGAGAACATATGCGCGCCGTCGTTCAGCGGGTAACCAGGGCTGAGGTCAGAATCGCCGGCGAAGTGGCGGGCCGCATTGCGGCGGGCCTGCTGGCGCTGGTGGGAATCGGAGCGAATGATACGACGAGCTCCGCCCGCGAGCTTGCCAGGAAGATCCTGAACCTGCGGGTCCTCGGCGACGCTGAAGGCAAGATGAATTGCTCTCTGCTCGAGACGGGCGGCGGGATTCTTTGTGTCTCGCAGTTCACGCTCTATGGAGACGCGCGCCGCGGCCGCCGGCCCAGCTACGCAGCCGCCGCAACCCCAGCGCTCGCGCGGCCGCTCTACGAGGAATTCCTGGCGCAGGTTCGCGCGCTGGCGGCCCCTCGCCGTATCATGGTGGAGTCGGGCCAGTTTCAGGCGATGATGAAGGTGGAGCTCGTCAACGATGGCCCAGTAACAATCCTGTTAGATACGGAGAAAGTCTTTTAAAATTGAAAGAAGGGTCGGGCCAATGACCAAGCGTGATCTTCTCCCGGCGTGGAGCCGCATCCTGGCGGGCAGGCGCCCGCTTCTTTCGATTGAGATCACCCGCGAGTGCCCGCTCCGCTGCCCCGGCTGCTACGCTTACGATTCCGAGCACCTGGGCGCCACGGGCTCGCTGCGGCAACTCAGCGATCTGAAGGGCGAGGCGCTGGTCAGCGGAGTGGTGGATCTGGTGAAGCGGCTCCGCCCTGTGCACTTGTCGATTATTGGCGGAGAGCCGCTGGTCCGCTATCGCGAGCTCAGCGTGCTGCTGCCCATCCTTGACCGCATGGGGCTCGAGGTGCAATTGGTCACGAGCGCCGTCCGCCCGATTCCAATCGAGTGGAACCGCCTCCCCAGCCTGCACCTGTCGGTGTCGATTGACGGCCTTCAGCCGGAGCACGACCGGCGGCGCGCCCCGGCCACCTACAGCCGCATCGTGCAGAATATCGCCGGGCACCAGGTGATCGTGCACTGCACTATCACGCGCCAACAGTTGCAGCGGCCGGGATACTTGCGCGAGTTTGCCGCATTCTGGTCCGCGCGGCCGGAGGTGCGGAAGATTTGGTTCAGCCTGTATACTCCGCAGGCAGGCGAGCAGACGGAGGAGCGGCTGGACGCCGATGATCGCTCGCGCGCGATCACCGAGATTGCTGAGCTGAGTGGCCCGTTTCCAAAGATCCAGGCGACGCGGCAGATGATCGAGGGCTTTCTGCGTCCCCCGCAGACGCCCGAAGGGTGTGTATTCGCCCAAATCACCACGTGCGTTTCGGCTGACCTCACCACCCGCATCACGCCGTGCCAGCTCGGCGGCCGGCCGGTGTGCTCGGAGTGCGGGTGCCTCGCGTCTGCGGGACTTACCGGGCTCGGCAGATATAAGCTGGGAGGGTTCGTCCAGGTATCGGACTTGCTCGCATGGTCCTCCCGCGTTGGAAAAGCGGTGAGCCATGCGGCGTAAGACCGGGCCTTTTTTCAACCATCCGGCGATGGGGACATCGCCGCTACAGCGCAATTTGGAGGAGCATGGAAAACAGCAGCGAAGGTAAGAAGAAGGATTGGCAGGTGCGCAGGGTGGGAAGCGTAACGCTTGAGATCTCAAAACCCAAGCGCAACCGGCGCAAGCTGCGCCAGTCTCGGCTGAAAAACAAGCGCCGGGCGCGGTAGCCGCCGGCAACGGTAGCCACGGTCAACCGCTTCTCGGTTGACCGTGGATTTGTAAACCCGGGGTGAAAAGCCCGCGGTCCGGAGACACTTGGCCGAAGGCGCAGGTAATTCTGTGATGCTCAGTTTCAGGCGCGTAGAGGCGGCTTTACGCCGCCATTTTTAACTTGGCGGGATAAACCCAAGGCTGTCCAAATTAGCTGAACACCCTGATCCAACCAGCGGCTTTGCCGCCCCGATTTGCGGAAAGCCTTCGGCTTTCCGGGCAAAACCCGCACCTTCGCTATTTGCGCAGCGCGAAGGCTCAGCCTTTGCGCTGCGCAAAAAATTAGGTTGGGTAAGCGGGTCGCCCTCCGGAAGGTCAAAGCGCTTCCGCAAATCGGGCGGCAGAGCCGCAAATCGTGTCCGATTGGCTGCAACCTGATTTGGACAAGCTTGGTCGCAGACCGCTGCTACACGAGCCGCCTCCGGCACGCACCGCTAAGCGACCCGAGTATAGCATCGGGGCGTGGCCTTCAGCCATGCGGCGAGGCCGGGCGAATAAACAATCTGAAAACGCGCTATAATCCAGGTGCAATGCCACACGAGCTTCCCAATGAAAGACAACAGACGCATGAGTTGATTGAGCGCCTGCCTCCTTCCCAACTCACTGCGGTCGTTGGCCTCCTCGAAGCCATGCTCGACCCCGTCTCCCGCGCCATCGCCCAGGCGCCGCTCGATGACGAACCCGTCACGGAAGAGGAGCGCCAAGCTCTGGCCCGTTCGGAAGCCTGGTTTGAAGAACGGGGAGGCAAGGGCGTCCCCATGGAAGAGGTGCTGGCCGATTTCGGCCTGACGATGGAAGACTTGGCGGAAAAGCATGGCCCTCAACATTGAGTGGTCGAGGAAGCCCGCGCCGACATCAGCCGTCTCGATAAGCCCACCGCCCGGCGCATCTTTGACGCTGTGCTGCGTTTCGCCCGCACGGGTCAAGGCGACATCAAGCAGTTGCAGGGAGAATATGCCGGTAAGCTTCGCTTGCGCGCCGGCGACTATCGCCTGTTCATCTCCGAAACTGGCGGCACACTCCGCATTCACTCCGTCCACCATCGCAAGGAAGCCTATCGTTAGCCGGTCGAAGCAAGCCGGGAATCCCAAAGGCGGAGGTCCGCGCTACCCACTCAGAATGCCAGATTGAGAGCGGCTACTTGCGCCGTTTGGGGCGGTGGTCGAGGTGGTTCTCTTCGAGCTTGCGGCTGAGGGTATTGCGGTGGATGCCGAGCATCTGCGCGGCTTTAGACCGGTTGCCCTCGTTTTTTTCGAGGGCCTTGCGAATAAACCGCTTCTGAAATTCGCTGATCGCGTCTTCGTAATGCACGCCATGCTCGATCATCTGATTGATTAGGGCGTCAAGCTGGTCTTTCACGGCGAAGCTCCCGCCAGAAGAATTTTATAGAGAAGACTTATTAGCTGTGGGGCTGGTTTTGCCGCCTTCCATAACGGCCTGCCGGAACCGCTGAAACCCAGCGCGAAACGAGCTCTTCAGGTCCCGCGGCATCAGCACGACGAGCGCCCGCGCGCCGGTTGAGATGTACGGCGCAAGCTGAGAGCGCCCAACCGCCGCCGGCTTGATCGCGAATGCGACCAGGACCATCAGCAGAATTGAATCGACAATGATTCCGCGGATTAATCCGAAAATGCCTCCCAGGAAGCGGTCAAACCATTCTACGCCCGCGCTCCTGATGAGAAAACGCGCCAGCGCGGAGACGATCGCTCCGGCGATGAGCACGGTGACGAAGATGGCCAGAAAACCCGCTGCCAAAGCCACGGCGTGCGAACTGGTGAGATCCTCGAACCATCCGGCCGCGCGCCGGAACTCGAGCGCCGCCACCACAATGCCCACCACCACCGCGGCGAGCGAAATCAGTTCCCGGACGAATCCCTTTCGTGCCGCGAAAATTACCGAAAGCAGGATGACGACAGCGAAAATCCAATCGACCCAATTCCAAACGCCCATATGGCAGTCAAGACGGGTTCAAAACCGCCGCGTCAGAAGATGTCCCGCCCCGTCAGCCTGCGTAGCGCCTCCCGGTATTTCTCGCTGGTTCTTTTGATGACCTCCGGCGGCAGGGGTGGCGGCGGTGGTTTTTTGTTCCAATGGACCGACTCCAGGTAATCGCGCACGTATTGTTTGTCGAACGATCGCTGCGGCCTCCCCGGTTCGTAGTCCTCCGCCGGCCAGAAGCGAGAGGAATCCGGCGTCAGCACTTCGTCAATCAGGATGATCTCGCCATGATACATCCCCCATTCGAATTTGGCGTCGGCAATAACGATGCCGCGCTTCGCAGCGAATTCGCTGGCGCGGGAATATAACCCCAGGCTGAGGTCGCGCAGCTTGGCCGCCGTTGCGCCGCCGATGCTCGCCGCCGCGTCGTCAAATGAAATGTTTTCGTCATGGCCAGACTTGGCCTTGGTGGCGGGCGTGAAGATGGGGGCGTCCAGCTTGGCGGATTGTGCAAGTCCAATAGGCAGCCGCACGCCGCAGATTTCGCCCGTCTCCTTGTAGTCTTTCCACCCCGATCCCGCCAGGTATCCGCGCACAACGCATTCAACCGGAAACGGTTCAGCTTGCCGCACCAGCATCGAGCGGCCGGAGAGCCCCTCAGTGAACGGGTGCAGTTCCGAAGGATAATCCCGGGTATTCTCAGTGATGAAATGGTTCCGGCAAACATCCCAATACATGCCGAACCAGAAGGCGGAGAGTTGATTCAGCACGCGGCCCTTTTCGGGAATGCCCTGTGTCATCACAACATCGAACGCGGAGATCCGGTCGGTGGTGATGATGAGGAGCCGGTCGCCGCTTACGGCATAGATGTCCCGCACCTTTCCCCGGGAGAACAGTTTGATGCCGGGCAGCGTGGTTTCCGTCAGGGTTTCTGGATGAGTTGAGCGGGTCACTTCGATCCGGGCCTTGCCCATTGTAGATCATCGGTTCTTATTGTCAACCGGAATTGTTCCGCCCCCGTAATGCCTCAGTTTCAGGCGCGTAGAGGCGGCTTTACGCCGCCATTTTTTTGGATGGCGGGACAAACCCAGGCTTGTCCAAATTAGGTTTTCAAAAATTAGGGCGGAATCCCTTATAAATTGCGGTTGAGTTTTCCGAATGCTTAATCCCAATCCAAGGAGATTC
>JBOGJW010000324.1:0-2966 GCA_050745245.1 Terriglobia bacterium
TGATTTCTGGCGTCCGGCAGGTAATTCATGATGAGCGTATTCTTGGCCGCGTAATTGCATCCGGTGACGCAATCACCGCAGCAGACGCACGGGCGCTGTTGGACGCCGGCGTGGTTCTCGCCCGTAAGCTCGAAATTCACGTTGATCGGCGGCCGGTAGAATTTGGCGCCCATGCTCTCGGCGGAGAGTCGGAGCGCTTCAAGCTTGGGCAACGCCGGGAAGCCGTTTGAGGGATAAGGCGCCGGCTTCAGCATCTCCTCGGCGTGCCCGTAGCCTTCTTCGACGCTTCCGCTCAGGCTGCCCCTGAGCGCGTCGGGCCAGCGCGGATCATCGAAGACGCGCGGCTCAGCGCGCAGCGCAACGTTAGCGTTTACGAGCGAGGTTCCGCCGAGCCCGCACCCCTTGAAGACATTGATGTCGTCATTGATGTTGAACTCGTAGAGGCCGTCGCGGACGCCGGTGTGACCATCGGGAGTGGCCGCCTGCACTTCGGCAAGCGCGCGCTCGAGAGTATCGGGATATTCACCCGGCTGGAACTCCTTGCCTCGCTCGAGCACGCACACCTGCTGGCCGGCGCGCGCCAGCCGCGAAGCAGCGATGGCCGCGCCATACCCCGAGCCTACGATAACAACGGAATAATGGTCCTTCAACTGCTCAATCGGGCAAGAGAGATACATCACGACAATTCCTTTCGGGGCGCTCAGAAGCTGCTCTGAAAGCTTCGGAGTACGCGCCGGTTTCCCCAGGCGGTCACCCCCGCGAAAGCGGGGGGCCAGTCAGGGCAAAGATGGATTCCCGCTCCCCCGCCTGCGCGGAGGACAGGCTTCGCGGGAATGATTGAAAATCACGTTTGATTGCGGCCGCCGCAAAGGCCGCGCTGCGCTCAGCATGACACGTTCTTTGGTTGCGACCGCAAGACCGCGCTGCGCTACACCCAGAAAATCGCAAAACATTCCAGTGTGAATTTGGGTTGCGTCTCCAGCATCATGCCATAACTGGCTGTGCCAGGGGAGACGAATGAGACGGGCGGGACGGTTTATTTGCGCGTCCAGTAAACCGCTGAACGCGCCTGTGCTACGCGGCTCCGCGGCGGGCGATGGCGGCCATCTCGCCGAGCATGGCCTGAACTTCTTCAGTTGAGGGTGCTTCGGCGTAGAGCCGCAACAGGTTCTCGGTGCCCGAAGCGCGCACCAGCAGCCACGCCGAATCTCCAAAAAGCAGCTTAAAGCCGTCGAGGTCCTCAACGCCGCTCACCGGCCGGCCGGCAACGCTCTGGATTCGGCGGTTCTTCACGAGGTGCAGCACGCGCTCGATGACATCGCGCTCGACCTCCAGGTCGACGCGCCCGTAAAAATGCGGCCCGAATTCCACGTTCAACTCCGTCACGAGCTCGCCGAGCGTCCTGCCCTTCTCCGCCATCACTTCGGCGAGAAGGAGTGAGTTGAGCATACCGTCGCGCTCGGGAAGATGGCCGCGAATGGCGATGCCGCCGCTTTCTTCGCCCCCCATCAGGACGTCGCGGGTGAGCATCAACTCGCAGACGTATTTGAATCCGATCGGGGTAATGTGCAGCGGCAGACGGTGCCGGGCGGCGATTTTGTCGATCATCCGGGTGGTGGAAAACGTGCGCACCACTTCGCCGCGCTTGTTCTGATCCTCCACCAGGTGGCGAAGAAGGATGCAGAAGATCTTGTGCGAATCGATAAATCCGCCGCGGGCGTCAATCGCGCCCACGCGATCGGCGTCGCCGTCGGTGGCGAGGCCGGCATGAAATCCGCCCTGCATCACGGCTTCTCTCAAACCCGCGACGTGCGGCTCAATTGGCTCGGGGTTGAGCCCGGGAAACAGGGGGTTGTGGTCGCTGTGGATTTCCCGGAACGGAACGCCGGACTCCTCGAAAAGGCTCGCGATCACCCCGTGCGCGGCGCCGTACATCGGATCAACGACGAAGCGAAGGCCCGATGAGCGGATGCGCTCAAAATTGATCATGCCGCGAATGCGCGCAAGATACGGCTGAAGAAGGTCAGCCGTTTCTATGGGCGCCGCCCGCGCACCGGCATGATATTCGCCAGGCTGGCCGGCCAGTTGCTCCTCGATTCGCGCGATAATGGATGGCGCGGCCGAGCCCCCGTACGACGCCTTAAACTTGATTCCATTCCAGCGGTAGGGATTATGGCTGGCGGTAACCATCAGCGCCCCGGCGGCCTGCCGCGCGACCACGGCAAAGCTTACCGCCGGCGTCGGCGTTGGCCGGTCAGCGAGAAACACCGGGACGCCCGCGCCGGCAACCGTCTCCGCCGCAACTTGCGCCGCGTCGGGCGAGAGGAATCGCGTGTCGTAGCCGATCACGAGCCCGCGCTCCGCCTGCCCTGCGGACTCGACGTAGCTCGCCGCCGCCCGCGCAACGCGGCGGACATTGGCCAACGTGAAGTCATCCCCGATAATCCCACGCCAGCCGTCGGTGCCGAATTTGATGTCGTGGTTCATCGTCCGAGTCAATTATAGTTGCGGTCCCGCTGCAGCGCCGGTCCTTTCTGGAGAATATTGGATTGGGTAACGCAGGCCCAGTCTCAGCGTGAGTGGGTTGGTTGTGCTCGATAATCCCTGTGTTGCAAGGAAGGAAGGGTGATTCCAGGTTGCCCGCAAATTAAAAGGCCCCCTGCTGGAGGGGGCCTTAGGACGCTGAAGTCAGCGTTGCCTGCGCTGCTGAACGAAAGTTCGAGCCGTTCCTCCTGAGGACCGCCTCAACGCGAGTCGCCAACGCGTCCCACTCCTTGGGGCCGGGGGCAGGGTGGACGATGCGACGGGGGAACTCGTCGTACGTCCTCTCATCCAACTGCCGCCCCGTCGCGGACTTGCGTATACCCCCCCATTGCTTAAAGAAGAACGGCACGCCAGCTTGGTGACATTGGTCGCGAATTGAAAGCACCCACTGTTTCTTCATCGGCCGAGCACGAGGACCACTC
>JBOGJW010000325.1:0-3442 GCA_050745245.1 Terriglobia bacterium
CTGTAGCGCCGGCATCCTGCCGGACCGCCGCGGCGCTCCGCCGGGATGACGGCGCTACGCATTGCGTTCCCGCTTCGCGCGCGCCATTGACCGGTCTCGGGGCGCGTGCTACGTTGGGCTGTAGCGCCGGTGTCCGCACCGGCATTTTTGGCGCTGAGACGTTACCACTACAGGCGCCGCGCAACTCCCCCGGCAACAGGTAATGCCTCAGTTTCGAGCTCGTAGAGGCGGCTTTACGCCGCCATTTTTGGCATGGCGGGATAAACCCGCCGCTCCATCCTCGACCGAAACTAAGGCATTACAGCAACAGAGAGAAAACTCTTGCCCATTTCAGCGACCCTGAAGCGCACTCCTCTTAACGAAATTCACCGGCAGTCCGGCGCGCGCATGGTGGAATTCGGCGGCTGGGAGATGCCGGTTGAATATTCGGGTATCGTGGACGAGCACCTGGCCGTGCGGAAACGGGCCGGGCTCTTCGACGTGAGCCATATGGGCGAGATCGAGGTCCGCGGCCCCAAGGCTCTCGACCTGCTGCAGATCCTCACGCCCAACGATGTCTCGAAACTGAAGCTGTATCAGGCGCAGTACTCCGCCCTGATGCTGCCGCAGGGAAGCGCCGTAGACGATTGCGTGATTCACCGGCTTGGAGACGGCGATTACTTCATCTGTGTGAATGCCGCAAACACTGAGAAAGATTTTGAGTGCATCGCGGCAAAGAACCCGTTTGGGTCCGAAGCCGCGGTAACGGACGTATCCGCCCGTTACTCCCAGCTTGCCCTGCAGGGTCCCGCGGCGGCGGGTATTCTCAACAATGTCACCGATGCGGACCTTTCGAGCCTCCAATACTACTGGTGCTGCCCCGCCACGTGCTGCGGCGTCGCCGGCCTGCTGGCGCGGACGGGATACACGGGCGAAGATGGTTTCGAGTTTTATTTCGCGCCTGATGAATCCGAGAGAGTTTGGAAGGGCCTTCTGGCGGCGGGGAAAGATGCCGGGCTCATCCCCGCCGGCTTGGGCGCTCGGAACACGCTGCGCCTGGAAGCGGCGTATCCGCTCTACGGTCACGAGCTCGACCCGGAGACGACGCTGCTCGAAGCGGGTCTCGGCTGGATCTGCAAGCTTGCAAAGGGAGAATTCATCGGGCGGGATGTGCTGGCGCGGCAAAAGGCGGAAGGCTTATCAAAAAAACTCGTGGGGCTTGAGATGATCGATCGCGGTATCGCGCGCGAGTGCTATCCGGTATGGATTAACGGAAGCGCGCAGGGCAAAGTTACCAGCGGATCGTACGCGCCCCTTCTGGAACGGAACATCGCACTTGCCTATGTCCCGCCGGAGCTTGCCGCGCCCGGCACGGAAATGGACATTGAGATTCGCAGCAGGCGTGTTGCCGCCCGGCAGGTGCCGCTGCCGTTTTACCGGCGGCCGAAAGGCGTGTAGAGGCGGCTTTATGCCGCCATTTGTGCGACGGGCTACACCCGTCGGGTGGCGCACATAGGGCCGCTCTTTGCCATGTGTGCGGTTTTCAAGCATCGCATACATCGCAAAATGCGCGATGTATGCAGTCCGTCTAATCCGTGGACACCGCAGGAAACAAAAACTGTCTCACGCGTCTCCATCTTCGCACCCGTCTTTGCTAAGCTGGAGTGCGAAGAGAATTAAAGAAAGGGGCGCGAAAACGGCGACGCAGAAGCCGCGCAGCGCGGCAGAGCCGCAACCAAGCCGCAACTGGATGAAACTGTCATTCTGACCGAGGTCGCCGTGGCGACCGAGAGAAGAATCCATGTATTTGTTAAGTCGCAGCGAATACCGGGATTCTTCGCGGAGTTTACCCTGAGCCCCTTCGCTGCGCTCAGGGCCGTTCTCAGCAGGAGGGCAAACGGGCTCAGAATGACCGGCTGCAAAAATGTTTGCTAAAAAAACAAGAAATTCCGGCATTGCGATGCAGGGGCAGACGACCAAGTCATGAGCCAAGCGACTGTTCCCTGTTCCCTGTTCCCTGTTCCCTATTCCCTGAATGAGACCAGTGAGACACGACTAATGGATTGCTTTTTGGGGTGTTAACCCCGATAAGCCTATGAAAACAAAGTACATTATAAATTGCTAATCAAAAACAAACCCGAGCTCTAATGTGAACCAATCGTATCTGATGGGCGTTGACGTAGCGGTTAGCGCGGACCTGCGTTTTCGGGTCCGCGGTTTATCCTGGGCAAAAGCCGCAGACCTCAAATGCGGACGTCTGCGCTACCGCTGGTCGCCGGCCTTGCCACGGCGCGGGCGCTGCTGGCATAGTGGAAAGCTATGCGGAACTGACGCCTCTATGGAAACATCAGAACAAGGAGGGCTGGCCCATGTACCCGGAGGAACTGCTCTACACGCGCGATCACGAATGGGTGCGCGTCGATGGAAACGTCGCCGCGGTCGGGATTACGGATCACGCGCAGAAGGAGCTCGGCGACATCGTTTTTGTTGAGCTGCCGCAGGTTGGCACGCGCGTGGCGGCGAAGGAATCGCTGGGCACTGTCGAGTCGGTAAAGGCGGTGGCCGACGTGTATTCTCCCGTCAGCGGTGATGTGATCGCCACGAACCCTAAGCTCCAGAAAGCGCCCGAGTTGCTGAACTCCGACCCGCACGGGGATGGCTGGCTGGTGCAACTGAAGCTGAAGGACCGGACGGAGACAGAATCCCTGATGAGCGCCGAAGAGTACGAAGCCTACCTTGAGGGAGGGGCGAAGGGCTGATGCGCTATCTCCCCAATTCGCCCGCCGATCGCCAGAAGATGCTCGCCCAGGCGGGCTACGGATCGATTGAAGAGCTCTTTTCCCAAATACCCGAACCCCTCCGGCTGAAATCGCCCCTGCGGCTTCCGGGCCCGCTTTCAGAGCAGGAGATTCTGGCGTTTTTCCAGGATGCGGCTCGGGAGAGCAGCCGCGAGTACGTTTCATGCCTCGGCGCGGGCGTCTATTCGCACTACCGCCCGGTGGTGATTGACACGTTGCTTTCCCGCGGCGAATTTCTTACCGCCTACACTCCGTACCAGCCTGAAATTTCTCAAGGCACTCTCCAGGCCCTTTTCGAATTCCAAACCTTGATCGCGCAGCTTACCGGAATGGAAGTGGCGAACTCGTCGCTCTACGACGGTTCGACGGCCACCAATGAAGCAGTCCTGATGGCGATGCGGATTACGCGTCGGGATCGCGTGGTGATGGCACGGAGCGTTCACCCCGAGTATCGCGAGGTGGTGCGCACCTACGCCCAGAACCTGCATACGGAGCTCGCCGAAGCGCCTTATGCGGCCTCGGGGCAGGTTGATCTTGACGCTCTTGAATCACTCATCGACGCGCGCACGGCCGCGGTGGTGATCCAATCGCCGAATTTCTTCGGCTGTCTTGAGCGCACCGCCCAAATTGCCGCGCTGGCGCGCAAGGCCGGCGCATTGCTAATC
>JBOGJW010000326.1:0-11601 GCA_050745245.1 Terriglobia bacterium
GTGTATAACCGCAGCCAGTCGGCCGTTTTGGGCGATACTTATTCGGTCACTCCGACCCTGGTGAATTCTGCCCACGCCACATGGACACGGCTGCGCATTGATCGTGGATCGGCGTCTAATTTCATCAGTCCCAAGGACGTTGGCATCAACATCTTTAATGCTGTGCCGAACTTTGTAGAAATGGCGATCAATGGATACTTTGACATCGGTTGCGGCACCTGCGCGCCCGCCTACTTCAACAACAACTCCGTCCAGCTTGCGGATGACGTGGACATGATGCGCGGCCGGCATCACCTCTCATTTGGCGTCGACTGGATTCACAATCAGCTCAACTCCTCGAATGTCCATCTAGCCAATGGCTCGTACACCTTTAACGGGCAATTCTCGGGCGATGCGCTGCTCGACTTCATCCTCGGCGCGCCGAACGACTTTTCGCAGGGAAATTCAGCGGTGGTGAACTTCCGGCAGAACTACATTGGAACCTATATCGAGGACGATGTGCGGCTCAGCAAGCGATTCAACATCCAACTTGGCCTGCGGTGGGAACCCTTCCTCCCCCAGCACGATATATTCAACCGGCAAAGCCACTTCGATGCGGGAGCATTCGCTGAAGCCAAGAAGACTAGCCAGTTCGTCAATGCGCCTCCGGGGTTATTCTTCCCTGGTGATCCTGGGATGCCGGGCGGCGTAGCATACACCAAGCTTGCTGATTTCGAACCTCGTGTGGGATGGGTCTGGGACCCCACAGGCAGCGGGCGCCAGACGATCCGCGCAGGCTATGGCATCTTCTATGACACGCCAGAGCTTTTCTACGCTGCCGACGCGTCGAATAATAACGCCCCCTGGGGGAGCACGATTGATATTCCCAGTCCGGCAGGAGGCTTGACGAATCCTTACCTCGGATACGCCGGAGGTGATCCATTTCCTCTGCCTATTCCCCCAAGCCGAAACGCAACGTTTCCCCCGGCAGGCACGTATTATACCTACCCACTCGATCTCCAGCCTACTTATATGCAGCAATGGGACTTCAGCTATCAGCGCCAGCTAGGCAATGATTGGCTGATTTCAGCGACTTACATGGGCAACAAGACCACCCATCTCTGGACCGGCGAAGATGTGAATCCCGCTCGGTATATCCCAGGAACGTGTAGCGGCAAGCCGTGTTCGACGACTTCAAATACAACCCAAAGGCGGGTGCTCTATCTCGAGAATTCCGTCACCGGCGCCCTGTATTCCCACATTTATCAGGGGGACGACGGGGCAAATGCGGAGTATAACGCGCTCCTGCTGACGGCTCAGCATCGGTTCAGCGCGCACTATACGATCCTGGCAAATTACACTTATTCTCACTGCATCAGTGAGGGAGATTTTGCGGGCGATCTGGGTGGTCCACAAACACAAGATCTTTACAATCGAAACGCCGAGCGTGGCAATTGCGGTTTTGACCTCCGCCACATCTTGAATCTGTCCTTTATTGCTGGCACGCCCCAGTTTGCCAATCCGTGGACCGAGAGGCTGCTTGGCCACTGGCAATTGTCTCCGATCGTTTCAATCCATAGCGGAACGTGGTTTTCTCCGTCTACCGGCGTCGATAATTCCCTGACCAACGTTGGCCTGGACCGTCCGAACTCGGTCGGAAATCCTTACGTGAAAAATACCAGCACTCGGCAGTGGATTGCTGCGGGGGGCTTCGTTCCTAATCCTCTCGGCACGTTTGGCAACGCAGGACGCGATTCGCTGGTGGGGCCCGGCTATTTTGATATCGACGCTGACGTGAGTCGGTTTTTCAACATCAGCGAGCACCAACGGCTGGAGCTGCGTTTCGAGTTCTTCAACCTGACCAACCAGGTGAATTTCAACAACCCGAACGGCAATTTGCACAGCAGCACGTTCGGTTTAATCACCAGCGATGCCGGTCCGCGCATCTTGCAGTTTGCGCTGAAGTATTACTTTTAGCCGCTATGTCATAACCGGCCGTCCTACTTGTTGGAGCATCGTCGTTCAATGCTGTCGCCGCACACGTAAGGAGCTAAAGAGGCTGACAATGGCGCATTCGCGTAGGGAATTTTTAAAGGTGAGCTCCGGCGCTCTGGGCGCCATGGCGGCGCATCCGGAACAGCAGAAGGCGTCGCCTCCGCAGGCGAGCTCGGCGGCCATTCGCGAGCAAGATACCTCAGGCGGATCAGTTACGATCAGCCCAGCCGAAGGCGTAGCTGGCGAGCACGGAACCTGGACGGTAACATACCGCGCGGGAAGGAATGGTATTCGCCAGCGTGGGGGAATCCGGGTGGAACTGCCAGACTCCTGGCACTCGGGCATTCGCAATTCGGCCAATCGCCTTCAGTCCTCAAACCCTCGCGAGGAGAACTACGTTGCTGCGCGCGCCTCCCGCGAGGGTGTGAAACTGAGAACCTGGGTGGAAAACGAGCCAGGTGGCGAGGCGGTATCGGGTGGGGTTCTTGTCAAAACAGCCCGCCACAGCCTTGACGGGCGGCTTGAGCGGTATGTTTATGTCACTCGGGTGTGGATCACCGAAGGTGAACTGCAGGAGGGTGACACGCTTGCGCTGATCTATGGAGACACCTCCGCTGGCAGCCCGGGAATGCGCGCTGGGATCATCCGGACACACGCTGAGCCTGTTCTGCTGGCAATTGACTCTGCAGGCGATGGGCGATTCCGGATTCATCCCGACCGGCCCACGCTGATTTGCCATGCCGGGCCTCCGATGGAATTAATGCTGTGGGGACCATCAACACTGGTGATGGGCAAAGAAGCTGAACTCAAGCTGGCAGTCGTGGACTTCAACGCGAATCCCGCGCCCGTCGATGGCGAAGTGGAGTTGCGCCTGACAGCGGGAAAAGCCATGCTTCCAGCGCGAGCGCAGTTTCGATCTGACAACGGCTGGATGACACTGCCGTTCACGCCGACTGAGCCTGGAATTATTCGCATTGAAGCTCTGCTGTCTCTTCGAAGCGGCCCCGTTGAAAGGCCTCTAGTGCCGCGAGGTAATGAGTCCGGCACGGTCTCGGCCACCGAAGGAGGATTTCGCGCTTTTGGAAACCCGATGAAAGTGTTCGAGCGGGAGCCGAAGCTAAAGACCTACTGGGGCGACCTGCATTCTCACACTCACTACAGTTGGGACGGAGTGGGTGACGATAACTTTCGATACGCACGGTACGTCTCTGGACTGGATTTCTACGCCATGACGGACCACAGCATTCCCGCTATAGGCAAATACACTCAAGGCTTAGGGCCTCACGTCTGGAAGGAGTACACGGAGAAAACCGAGAAGTATTACGAACCCGGCTCTTTCGCGACCATCCACGCCTATGAGTGTTCGTTCGGAGCTCCGTACGGCCACCACAACGTATTCTTTCGCGGCGCTCCCGGACCGCTGCTCGGCGAGGGTGATGTCTCACTGCCGCAACTGTGGGACGCCTTGAAAGCGGGTGAGGCTTTGACAATCCCTCACCACACCGGGAAGATGCCTCATCCGATCTTCTGGTATCCCCACAACCCTGAGATCGACCGCAACATCGAGATTTACTCGGCCCACGGACTAAGCGAGGCCTATAATCCGCGCGGGCCGCTCGCGTTTGAACGGATCCAGTGGACCGATTTCGCCAAATCAGTTCATGGCCCCCAGTATGTACAGGACGCATGGATTGCGGGCCTGCAACTCAGCACGATCGCATCGACGGACGACCACCGCGCACATCCTGCTCAACCGGATCACGGGCGCGCGGCCGTAACCGCTACCGGTCTTACGCGGGAGGAGATTTTTGATGCTCTTTACCACCGCCGCACCTATGCGACCACCGGCATGAAAATTCTTTTGGAGTTCAGCATCAATGGCGAATCGATGGGGGGAATCGTCCAGGCGGCCGATTCGCCGCGGATTGAAATCGAAGCGCACGGGACCGATGCCATCGAATTTATCGAGCTCCTGCGATACTCGAAATCGGGCGGGGCTTTCGCTGTGATCCGCACCCTGTTCCCGGAGGGCGCCGACTTCACATGGACCGGAACGGACACACAATTCAAGGAAGACTCGATCTATTACGTACGGCTAAGGCAAGTAAGATTGGTGCGGACGCGCGTCGCCATGGCCTGGTCCAGCCCCATCTGGCTGAAACGCGCTTGAATTTTCAGGCTGGCCCGCGGGGAGCAACAGAGGCGCTCCTGGCAGGCCGCTTGCTCTCGCCCAGCCGACGCGGCGGCTCAAAGCCGTTGTAGCCACGGTCGACCGTTCTTCGGGTTGACCGTGGGCTTGTAAACAGCGGTCAAAAGCCCACGGTCAGGAAAGCGCTGACCGTGGCTACCACTCTCGGTGTGCGGTTAGTGAACGTGGGGCGAGTGATCGAGCTCCTGGAGCATGGCGCCGACCACGCGGCCTACAACTTCCAGGCTCGCGGCGCTGCAATGGTTTGGCGTGTCCTGGGCGGAGTGCCAGTAGCTACCCTGCGGCCCGTAGTCGAAGTCGATGATGTCCACGGCGGAGACGCCCGCCTCGGTAAACGGCGTGTGATCGTCTCCTACCGCTAGCGAGTCGTTCTCCAGGAAATAGCGTGAGTAGCCCAGCCGGCGCGCCGTGCTGAACAGAAGGGCGTTGAGCCAGCCGGTTGAGTTGTCGTCGCGGCGAATGTCGAGGTTCTTGTCGCCGATCATGTCCACCAGGATCATCGCCTGGATGCGGTCCAGTTCGCCATTGGCCGCAAGCTCCTGCTCGAGGTGGCGGCTGCCGTAGGTTCCGTCGGTCGGCGTCATCTGCTCGCCGATAGCCTCTTCGCCGTCGAAGAACACCAGCCACGTGGTGAACTTGTGCCGGTGGCCGCACAAGACTCTTCCCATCTCCATCAGGAAGGCGGCGCTCGATCCGCCGTCATTCGCGCCGACAAAACGGAAATTCTTGAAGAGCTTCGTATCGTAGTGGCCCGCCAGCATGATGACGGATTGGCTCTCACCGGGAATCTTGACGATGATATTGTCCATCGGGATAGCTCCGGCAGGCGTCGACGCGGTGAACGGGTCTTCGTCCACGGCGCACCCTTCGGCATGAAGCTGGCTGATGACCCACCGGCGGCTTGAGGCGAGCGCCGGAGACCCCGGCGGTCTCGGACCAAAAGACACCAGGTGCAGGAGATCGTCGTATGCGCGCTGGCCGCTGAAGGCCGGCCGCGGCGGGGCTGCGGCACAAAGAGAGGCTGCCGCCAGCAGGAGCAGGGCGACCCAGGCGAGCCGTCGCCCGCATGATTCTGAGCTGAATTTCATAGCGTGGTACGCCAGGGAAAGCCCGCTCTCGGGATCAGGCGGTCTGAGCCTTTTTCCGTCGTCTCGCCCACACCAGCCGGGAGAGCAGAATGCTCAGCAAGTAGAGCGCGACCAGCGGAATCCAGACGATGAAGATCGAGGCCAAGTCGTTCGAGGGAATGATAGCTGCGGAGAGCACGGCCGTAATCAGGATGGCGTAGCGAAGATTCTTCCAGAGAAATTTCGGCGTCACGATGCCAAAGAGCGAGAGGAGCATAATCGCCACGGGCAGCTCGAAGATCAGCCCCACCGCCACGATGATCTGGATGGCGAGGTCCCAGTATTCGTTGATCGTGACCATCGGCTGAAACTGCTGGCCGAATCTCACGAGGAATTCGAGCGCCGCAGGAAGCGCCAATTTATACGCGAAGAAACCGCCGCCAATGAAGAGACTGCTGGTCAGGATGATGAAAGGCCAAATGTAGCGCTTTTCGTGCTTGTAGAGCCCCGGCGAGATGAAGAGCCAAATCTGGTAGAGAATCCAGGGGCAGGCGAGAAAGATACCACCTACAATCGAGAGTTTGATGTAGAGATTGAACGGATCGACGGGGTTGGTATAGACCAGCTTATCGGAGAGATGAAGATTCTTGAGTGTGTTGGTGAGCGGCGCCGCCAGATAGCCGTAAATGCGGTCGCGAAAATAGAAGCAAACCGCCGCCGCGACGACCGTTCCGATGATGCAGCGCATCAAGCGCTGTCTCAGTTCCTCGAGGTGCTCGAGGAACGACATCTGCTTGCCGTCAAGCTCTTCTTCAGGCTTGTTGTTCGCTCTCCTCGTGGGTGGGGTCGGAACTGTCGTGGCCATACGTGGGAATTGACCCGGCCTCTTCCTCTTCCGGTTCGAACCGGTCGATGTCTAGCGTTCTCGCGACGTCCTGCGTAAGGGAGTGCCGGTCAATTTCGAGGTTCCTGAGCTCCTCTTCCAGGGAGAACTTCAGATCATCGCGGGCGCGTCGCAACTCTCCCAGCCCTTTGCCTAGCACCTTCGCAATTTCGGGGAGCTTTTTTGGCCCGAACAGCAGGAAAGCAACAAACAGGATTAAGCCGATTTCCTCTAATCCGCTGCCGAACATCCTGTACCTCTCCTTTGAATCATAGGGGCTCAACCGTGCCTTGTCAAGGTGACCGGGGCCGTTCATCTGCCCCACGCTCCGGCGTTAATTGGCGCGGCCGTTTTGCTCGCGGCGGCCGCCGTTGCGGACCAGCTTATCCACCGTATCAATCAGCGCGTTCAGCTTGTATTCGGTGCTGGATTGAACTTCCCGGAGCTGACGGAACTCTTCGCGGACTGCGCGGAACCCATTCTCCATATTATTGGCGAGTGACATGCACACGTCCACCAACTGCGCGATGCGACCCGTATTCGCCTCCACCGCCGCGTCAATCCGGGTAATCGCTTCATCATGCCGCTGCATCGCCTGCTCGTGCCGCTGCATTGCCTCTTCGTGCTTTTGAAGGAAAACCTCGTGCTTGGCCTGCATCTCCAGAATGAATTGGATTGTCCGTTCCACGTCCATGATGATAAGTATACTCCCCTCCTGTTTCGATTCGCCTGGTCCGGGCCGGACGGGACGCCCACTCCGGATGCGTTACGTCGTCAAAGCATCGATCGGCGCAGCCACTTGGCAACTACGGGCCGGGAGGGGCTGCCCCGCTTTCGAATGTTTTCTTTCGCCGCAGCGATGATGCGATCGCCCAGTAAACCGGAAGTCCACAGAGCACAATCAGCAAACCCGGCCACGTGGTGGCCGGCCGGTACGCAAACAGCACCAGCAGAATGACGCCGGCGCCCGCGATGTAGAGCAGCGGCACCACAGGATACCCCGGCGCCTTGTAGGGCCGCTCCGCCTCTGGCCTGGTCCGCCGCAGCCGCAGCAGGCCGGCAATCGTCAGGATATAAAAGATCAGCGCCGCGGAGATGACGTAGTCGAGGAGGTTGCTGTAGACGTTGCCGTACTGGCCGGTGGCGGGGTTGTACGTCCGCGGCAGCACGAGGAACGCCGCCCACGCGCCCTGCAGCCACAGGGACCATGCCGGCACCCGCGCGCGGTTCAGGCGCGCCGCGGAGCGGAAGAACAGGCCGTCCTGCGCCATCGCGTAGTAGGCGCGCGGGCCCGCCAGCACCAGACTGTTGATGCACCCGAAAGTCGAGATCATGATGGCGAGGGCCATCAGGACCTTCCCTGCTCCAGGCCATGCGGCCGCCATCATCGCCGTCGCGACGCGGTCCGATGGAGCGTGCTGGATCGCGGAGAACGGCAGCACACAAAGATACGCGGCGTTCACCAACATATAGAGTGCGATAACAACCACTGTGCCCAGAACCAGCGCACGCGGCAGCGTCCGGCGGGGATCCTTCACCTCGCCGGCAGCGAACGTGATGTCGTGCCAGTCATCAGCCGAAAACAGCGAGCCGGACTGCGAAACGCAGATGGCGATAAACAGCCCGAACCCGGTGGCGGCGAGGAGCCCGTGGCCGAGCGGCGCCGACCCGCGTACCCGCCAGAGCGCGCCGAAATTGTCGCGGATGGCGGCTGCGTTTCGCGCGATCACCAAGCCCACCACGATCAGCGCCAGCAGCGCCGCCGTCTTAGCCACGGTGAACAGGTTTTGCACCACCTTCCCATATTCCAGCCCCCGCGTGTTCGTCCACGTCAGCAGCGCAATTACGAATAGCGCCGCGAGCTGCGCCGTCGAAAGGGAGATGGCGTACCCGCCAGAGAGGTGCACCGGCCCGATGAGGTAACGGGTCTCGGAGATTTGCGGCCAGAGCACGCCCGCGAACCGCGCGAACGCGACAGCGACGGCGGCGATGGTGCCCGTCTGCACTACCGTGAACAGCGTCCAACCGTAGAGAAAACCGAAAAGCGGCGAATATGCCTCGCGCAAATAGACATACATTCCGCCCGCGCGCGGCAGCATCGAGGCGAGCTCGCCGTAGGAGAGCGCCGCGGCGATCGTCAGCGCTCCTGCGAACGCCCAGGCCACTAGCAGCCATCCGGGGCTGCCGATCCTCCGCGCCATGTCCGCCGAGACAATGAAGATGCCCGAGCCGATCATGACGCCGATCACGACCATGGCCGAGTCGAACAGGCCCAGGCCGCGGATAAACCCGGTGTCCGGCGGACCCGCTGCGGCGGGCGGCGAAGCCGGCTTTGCCGCCGCGCGGCGAGCGCCATTTTCCAGACCGTGATTCCGCTTCCCGGCGCCACTCAACGGGTCGTCACCCACCGAACAGATTTTTCAGCACGAACATAACGTTTGCCGGCCGCTCCGCCAGCCGGCGCATGAACCACGGAAACCACGCGCTGCCGTAGGAGATCAGCACCCTGGTGCGCCAGCCCTCGCGCGCCAGGCGCAGTTGCTCCGCGCGCTGGATGCCGTAGAGCATCTGAAATTCGAGACTGCTCCTTCCGGCTTGCACCGACTGCGCGTGCTCGATGATGCGCCGGATCAGCCGCCGGTCGTGCGTGGCGAACGCCGCGCGCACGCCGGAGGCTCGTGCTTCCGCGCTGAGCAGCTTTTGCGAGAGCTTGAAATAGTTTTCGTCCACCGCCGCTTTGCGCCCGAAGGCGCGGTCCCCCGGCTCGTTGTACGCGCCCTTCACCAGACGGATGGCGGGGCCCAGCTCCAGCAACAAGTCCAGGTCCCCGGCCGTCCTATAGAGGTACGCCTGCAGGCAGACGCCGACGTTTCGATACCGCGCACGGGCACGGCGGTACAGATAAATCGTGCGATTCACGTAGCCGCTGGATTCCATGTCGATCCAGACGCAGCTTTGAGGCGCGGCGCGCTGAACGAGCTTTTCCAGACTGGCAAAACACACCTCCGGATCGAAGTCGATCCCGAGGTGTGTGAGCTTTACCGAAATTTCCGCCGCCGGCGAGAGGCTATCCGCCAGATCGAGCACGCCGAGGTACTCCGAGGCGACGGCTAGCGCTTCCTCCCGATCGGTCACGTTTTCTCCCAGATGCGTGAATACAGCACCAATCGAATGCTGCTCGAGCTCGCGCGCCGCAGCAAGCGCATCCTCGGCACGCTCGCCGGGCATGAAACGGCTCACCGTTCGCCGCACGAATTGATACCTCGGGGCCTCTTCGCGAAGCCATCGGTTGTGCGAGCAGGCGAGAAGTAAACTCCGCAGCAGGGCCATCGCTACTCCGCATCGGGTGTATCTCGGGCTCGAATGTAGCGGCGGGTTTATCCCGCCAACCCAAGAATGGCGGCGTAAAGCCGCCTCTACACGCATGCAACTACTCCGCGCCTTGACACCCAAAAATCCTGCAAGATACACTAGGCACTGACACGCCTCGCGGGAGGGGCGCTTACCCCACCATCATGCGGTTGCCTCGTGAATACGTCGGCTACATGGCCCGGCAGGTTCTGAAGCGCCTGGCGGCCGAAAAGCTCATCCAGTATGACCAGCCGGAATACGTAAACGAAGTGATGGCGCAAGTCATGCTTGAAGAGATCGGCGTCGAGGACCAGGTAAACGCCGAAGTTCGCAAAATACTTGACGATTACGGCGAGCAGATGAAGCAGATGGGCGTCTCCTACGAGGACATGTTCAAGAAAGTTAAGAGACAACTGGTGCGGGAGCGAAACATAATCCTCTAGCGAGCCGCAAGGGCGCGCCAACGGGCTCTCGCGCTGCGCCATTACGAACCAGCGGGGAGGCGGCGCTAAAACACCCATACCGATGAAATTGACCCCAGAAAAGATCAGCCGTCTCGCGCGTCTCCTCACGACGGCCATCACCGACCTCGATGAGGTCGAGATTTTCGAGGAGCCGAACACCATCCGCCAGGAGATTGTGAAGATCCTCAACAACCTGATGCGCGAAGAGGAAGAGATTGACGCGCGCGTCACCCGGCAAATCACTTCGCAAAAAAGGGTCATTCCGGAGGGCAGCGCGGAGTGGGAGATACTCTACCGGAAATATTACTACGACGCGTTGCGGAAGCTCGGCATCACCTTCGCCTCCCAGACATCCCGCGCCTGAGCGCCCCCAGAAATCAGCCTGATGCGATCCGCTCGATCAGGGCCACGGCGTCAGCGCGGATCGCCTCACCCCGCCCCACAGCATCCTTCCCCTCGCCGGTTTTGGCCTTTACGCTCACCTGCTCCACGGCGATCCCCAGCGCCTTCGCCAGTTTCCTTCGCATCTCCGGAACGTGAGGCGCGAGGCGCGGCCGCTCCAACCCGACCGTGGTATCGAGGTTCACGACGCGGTAACCGGACTGTTTCAGCAGCTCGCGCGCATGGCGCAGGAATCGGAGGCTGGATGCATTATGCCAGCGCGGAGATGTGTCCGGGAAATGCGCCCCGATGTCGCCGAGCGCGGCGGCGCCGAGCAGCGCATCACAGGCGGCGTGGGCGAGCGCGTCGCCGTCCGAGTGCCCTGCCGGGCCCTTTTCGAACGGAATGCGAACCCCGCCGAGTACCAGCTTCCGCCCCGCCTCGAGGCGGTGCACGTCATTGCCAAAGCCGATGCGGTGAGCCGGGGGCGCGGCATTCTGATTTCGGCGAAGAGCCATATAGGATTGAAACTCTGGCGAGTCCCCGCGCGTCCGGCGCGTTCCAGCAAGACGGAGCTTGGGTGATTTCGGATTCATCACCGCGCGGCGGGAGAAGTCTGCTGCCGTTCGAGCGAGATATAGAGCTGCGCCAGGGGCAAGTCGGAAGGCTTGGTGATCTTGATATTGCGGTCCGAGCCCATCAGCACTGTCACGCGCGCTCCCAGCCGCTCGACCAGGCTCGATTCATCCGTGCCCTGGAAGCCGTCGGCGGCGGCGCGATCGAACGCCTCCTTGAGCAGCGCATAACGGAACGCCTGCGGCGTCTGCGCCAGCGCGATGCGCTCGCGCGGCAGCGTCCCGAAGATCTCCTCGTGCTCAACCTGTTTCACCGTATCCACGCTCGGTATGCCGAAGATCACGGCGCCATCGCGCCGGGCCGCATCGACGATGCGATCGATCATCTCCACGCTGATAAACGGCCGCACGGCGTCGTGCACCACCACGGCCTCGGTTGAGGGCGAAGCCTGCGCCAGCGCCCGCCCCACAGTGTCCTGGCGCGTGCCTCCGCCCACGGTAAGGCGGACGGGTTTTGAAAACCCTTCAGCGTCCACCGCCGCGCGCGCGCGCGCCATCTCGCCAAGCCGGAGGGCGAGAAAAATCTCGTCAATCGTCCGGGCGGCGGCGAACTTGCGGAGCGTGTAGATAAAGATGGGCACGCCGTCCAGCGATAGAAACTGCTTCGGCATCTCGCGGCCCATGCGCGTGCCGGCGC
>JBOGJW010000327.1:0-9199 GCA_050745245.1 Terriglobia bacterium
TCCCTGTATTTTTGTGAAGCCAAGCGAAATGCGGGGATTCTTCGCTTTGCTCTGCATGACACACAACGGTAAATCCTTGGTATTCAGCAAGCCGGAATCTTGCCCCCGGCGCCGCGTGTCCTGCCCAACATGGGCAGCCGAAGGCTGTGGACGCTCAGAATGACAGGTTCCAAAAAGCCGCGGAGTTACAAAACAACGCCGCGCCGCCTCAGGGATCGGCGGGCTGGTGGTGCGACGCTCTGCTGCTCTTCAGCTTCGCCAGCGCGGCGAGCGCGGTTTTGTTTGTGGGATCGATTTTCAATCCGGCCTCGTATTCGCGGATGGCGTCCGCGGTGCGGCCGGCGGCGCCATCGAGCAGGCCGAGCATAAAGTAGGGCCGGCTGCTGGCGGGATCGAGCCGCTGGGCGGCGCTGAAGTCCTTTTCGGCTTCGTGGCTGTCGCCCTTCACCCAGGCGATCAGTCCCAGGCCGAAGTAGCCGCGCAGCGTGGGCAGGGCGCGGAGCGAGGCTTCGAACTGCTCCTTCGCCTCGTTGTAATTCCCTTCATCGAACTCAAGCTCGCCCAGAAGCACGCGCGGGCGCACGTCGAGGGGCGCGAGAGCCACCGCAGTCCGGAGCTGCGACTCGGCGTCGCGCCGTCTGCCCATCTTTTCGTACGCCTCGCCAAGCCCGGTGTGGGCCTGCACGTCGCGCGCCGAGTGGGCCAGCGCGCGCTCGAAGAAAACTACCGCCTCGGCCGGGCGTCCTTGCCGCACGCGCAGCAATCCCAGGTTATGGAGGACGTAGCCCGCATCAGGATCGAGCTCGAGCGCCTTCTGCCATTCGTTCGCGGCCGCCCGAAGCTCGCCGCGATCCCAGTAGTACTTGCCCAGGTTGTTATACATCGCCCCGGCTCGAGGCGACGCCGCGATAGTCCGCGCGTAGAACGTGAGGTTATCTTTCCAATCAGCGTTTCGCGCGATAACGAGCGCGATACAAATGGCGGCAGCCGCGCACGCTGCCGCCGCCAGGCCGCGGCGCGCGGCGAAATTCCCCGCATTAGCTACGCGCCGCCAGAGGCGAATCGTCAGCCAGGCGGCAACCCAGCAGAAGCCTACGGAGGGCAGGTAAAGATACCGCTCCGCGAAAACGCTCGGCGGCATCCAGCGCGGATTCAGAACCGGAGCGAGGATAATAAAAAACCAGACGACGCCGAAGAACGCCCGGCGATCCGATCTCCAGAGCCAGATGGCGAACAGGGCGCACGCGACGAGCGCGACGGCGCCGGCCATGGCGTGCGGCAGAATTGCGCTGAGGTCGGATGGAAAGACATAGTAGGCGCACAGGTGCAGCGGCCAGAGTATTTTCTCCAGATAATGGCCGGCCAGCGCTACGGCGGAGAGGAAGACCGTCGCCGGCGGCATGTTGGCGCGGAGTCGCACCGGAGCAAAGGCGCCCAGAAAGCGCAGGCGCAGCAGAAGATAAGCGCCTAGCAGGATCCACAGCGCACCGTAGCGGCGAGCATTCTGCGTCCACGAAGTGAGGCCGCGATCCTCGCGGCAAGCGTGCTCGTAAATTACGGCGAGCAGGGGCAGTGTGGCTGCGGGCTCCTTTGATAGCAAGGCCAGCACGAAGCTCGCGCCCATTCCCAGCTGAATGAGGCCGGTTCGGCCCGCGCCGCGGGCTTCCTTGTCGCCGAGGCGGAGAAAGAACCAAAAGACGAGAAGCGAAAACAGGGCGAGCTCCAGGTCCGTGACGGCGGCGATCCAGTCAACCGCCTCGGTGTGGATCGGGTGAATCGCGAAGATTGCGGCGGCGAGGAACGCCATGCCGCGATTGGCGAAGATCCGCTTCGTGACGAAAAACATCAAGACCACTACTGCGGCGTTCAGCAGCAGGCTGACGAAGTGATAGCCATACGCGTTGTATCCAAAAAGCTCGTGGCAGAGCAGATAGGTGAGCGTCATGAGGGGGCGGTAATAATCCGTGACGCCCCGCGCTCCGCCCGCGTAGACCCAGACGGAGCTGGTAAAGATCGCCTTCAGGTGGCTGAAATCGCGGATGAATGGGTTTGTGAGGATCTGCGTATTATCGTCGTAGACGAAGCCGTTCCACAGGCTGTTCAGGTAAGGCGCCGAGGAGAGGACGACCAGTAGTGCGATGAGAAGCCGATCGGATGCCCGCCACGAGCGCATGCGAGCGGACAAGTCGAGTGAAAGCCAACGAGCCTGCGCGACCGGCGAGGTAGCACCGGCCCTCACGGCTGCGCCTCTCCGAGCTTGCGGATACGCTCCGCCCAATGCGCCGGCAGCGGCACCGGAACGCGCACGTCGCCGTAGCGCCGGTAGAGCGCGTTGGCCAGCCAATAGCACAGGGGAGCGAGGATGAATCCCGCGATGCAATCCACCGCGTAGTGATATCGCAGATAAATCGTGGAGACCCAGAGGCTGAGGATCAGGGGTGAAAGAATCCAGAAGAGCTTCTTTGAATTCCGCCACGCATAGAGCCAGACGAGAAACGACATGCCGACATGAAGACTCGGAAAGCAGTCGCGGCGGATGCGCGCGAAGTTCATGAACTCGATCTGGCGGTTAAAGACGGCTAGAGGCTGCGTCAAAGGCACTGTGTAAACGCCGCGCAGTGTGAACTCGGGCCCGATGGCTGGCACAATGAGGTAGCCCAGAATGCCGAAGAAACTGATGACTACCAGCCCGCACATCATCTCGCGGAAGCGGTCGCGTGTGCGATAAATGTAGATGAAACAGGCGACGATGGGAATCGCATAAAGGTGAAACGCGTAGGCAAACTGCATCCAGGCGGTGAGCGGGGGGCTGATGAAGCGCTGCATGTAAAGCGTGGGCTCGATGCCGAACAGCCGCTTATCCCAGGCGAGGAGCATCGCGTCGCGGTCGTGGGTCACCACCAGCAGCGTGGCTTTGCCCCAGAGGGAATAATACATGAGCAGAATGATGAGAAACGGGAACCAGTCGCGCAGGATCTGCCAGTAGGGCCGGACGAAGTTGAGCACGTCCTGGCCGGTTTCGAGTTGCGTCTGCTTGCTTCCAATGAAATAGTTGGCCACCTCTTTCGCCAAAAGGAGCGCCACGGCGGGAATGACGATCATCACGTCGGAGGGGTCGAGCGGCTGGCCGCGAAGCTCTCGGAAAAAGACCTCCAGGATGATATCAATCGAGAAGAAGAGAAGCGCGACGACGTCTTCCAGGCGGAACCGGAGCGTCAGCGAATTCTCACTGGGCATAGAACGCTTTCAGCTCCTCAAATCGCGCGCGCGCCTGCGGAGGGAAGGTGTAGCGCCGGGTGGCGTCCAGCACTGCGAGCGCCCGCGGAAGGTCTCCGGCGAGGTAGTAGGCTTGCGCGAGCTCCGCAACGCCGTCGGCCTGGGTGGGAAACATGCCGAGCAGTCGCAGCAGTGAGTCTTCGGCCGCCGAATACTGCTTGAGGGCGATGTAGGCCATGCCCTGAAGGAGGTAAGCGAAAGGATAAAATCGATCCTTCTGAAGGATGCGCTGCGTGTCGCTCACGACCTCCCCAAACTGGCCGAGCTGATAACGGCAGGTGGCGAAGCGGGCCGCGTCGTCGGCGTCCAGCACACCGCCGGCGAGCGCCCTCAGCGCGGGCTCATCCTGCAACGCCGAGGCGTACTGGCGGGCCGCGACCTTGGCGCGATCGAGCGCCTCCCAATAGCGCAGATCGCGCGGCCTGCGGGCGACGGCTCGGCTGGCATTCGAGCAGGCAAGCGGGACCTCGCCGTGCGCAAGATTGCCTAGCGCACTCGAGTAGTATATCTCCGCCGCAACGTCTGTCCCGAGCGCCTTGGCGCCCAGAACCACCAGCGCCACCACCAGCAAGATCAGCGCCGGCTTCACGATTTTAGCGCGGCGGCTGCCCTTCGGCGAGGAGATCGGCAGCGCGCTGATGATCTTCGCTGCGAGCAGCGCCAGAAAGATCAGCCCGAATGCCTTGATCGCTTCCCAGAAGATGAAGTGTGGTGTTTCCATCGTGCTCCAGAACTGGCTCCGCCGTCATGAACCTCACTCGCCGGGCGTTTGCTCTCCGCAGTGGTTACCCGCGAGGTTTGTGCGGCCCTAAGAATTTCGGGCCGTTGAAATGGATCATGTGATCGGGGTTATCGGCAATCCACACCTCAGTTTCCCAGGATATGTCGGCGGCGTACTTACGAAACTCATATATGCTGAAAAAGGCGGTAATGTAGACCCGATCTGCCAAGCAGTGCTGCAGCATCTCTTCTACCTCCCGGTGGCGCTTCGGAGACACGGGCCCGTGTGACGTGACAGCCTCTACCATGAACAGCCAATTCTTTTCCCGCCAGTAGAGCACCACATCGGGGAGTTTGTCATGCTCTGTAATCGGCACACCGAGCCGCTTCAATTCCTCTGACTCATGGACTACGTGCTTCAGTGCAGTGTCTCCCAGATACAGGACAGCAGCGCCTGGCGCGAATCGCGGGCCCAGTTCTTCCACAATAGCCACCTGAAGGACGTTATGCTCTCCGGGTGATAGATAGACGATTGACCCATCTGGCAGACTGAGAGGCACGCGCAATTCCTCGCGAGATCGACGGTAGGCTTCCTGGAGGGAGCTGAACCGATTGATGAACGCTTTGAGTTTTCTTTCAAACGCCGGCTTTCCGTACGACCTAATGAGCGGCGTCACCTCGTCAGTGAGCTGATAGACTGTCTTGCCGCTGTTGGTGGGCCGGGTTGGATCGTCAGGATTGCGATTGACGATCCGGGCCTGCTCGAACTGATGAATTGTTTGACGGCGGATCGTCTCGCGCGAGTTGGCAGCGTAATTTTTGTGGTACCGCTCGCGCATAAATCCCATGATGTCCCATATGCGGAGCATGGGCCGGGTGGCAGCCGTCCACGGCGTCTGCGGGCCTACGTGGGCGAGGGCCAGAAGCGTTAATGCCGACCGCTCATTCTGCTGCCTTAGAGGCAGTCCTAAAGACGCCAGGATGTCGAGTGCCTCTTTTTGTTTACTCACTGGCGGCTTCGATGAAATACTCCCGGAGCGGGCCGTTGACGCCAACGGAATCTAAGACAATTGGTTCAACGGCCTCGATTCGCAGGGCGGGAAGCTTCTGGACTTTGCGGCCAATGGCAGAGATGGTTTTTAGAGAGGGGAATGGCATGTTGCGAACCTCGGTTGCATTCACTTGGGTGTTGCCGCTTATGATGCGGAAATAGCGGTCGAGCAATACCGAATTAAACAGCGCGGCCAGACCGTAGGTTTCATCAAGCGACAGCGCCCGTTTTCCGTGGTAAACATAGTTCAGATGATTTTCCAGGGCGACGTAATGGCTTGATCGTGATCCGCCAAGCAGGCAACTTGCCGTCAGGCGACGACGCTCTTCCTTCGCACTGAATCGGCGTAAGAGGACGTAGTTCTCTGCCGACAGCAGGAGCTTCATCGAGGCAGGGCAGACCTTAAATGCGCTGGGGTGCTTTTTGTGTGGCACCGGCCAAACGGTCTCAAAAGGTTTTACATTGAACGTTGAAAGGAATGGCACGCCATCCTCGCTGTGCAGCCGGTGCAGCAAAAACTCCCGTGCGCGGAATGCCACGACGGGCCCCGTAGAGATGCGCAAACCCAAATCGGAGAATCGATTCGGCCATGACTCGATCATTTCCAGAAGGGAAAAATCTTTATCGGACACTGGTACCCGGATCACATGCTCACCGTTGGACATGTCCACCACAAAAGACGCCGGAAGCTCTCTGGCGCGCGTGCTCTCGGGAATATTGCGGCCATAGCTGGTGCTGATCGTAATGCGATTGGAAGGCTTGCCCAAACGATGAGAGAGCGTGATCATATTTTCCTGCAGGACATCGCGGAAAGTGTCAGTGCGCGACTCAAACAAGTGAATGCGGTCAATGGCCATACGGTCGAAAAACCAGCGCCGAAACCGGCGGAAATAGAGGCCATTGCAGAAGCTGCGGGGCGTGATTGCAACCATTTCACCACCGGGGTGAAGCACCTCTGCGGATGCCGCCAAAAAAAAAGCATAAATGTTGGGCTGCCCGTGAACAAAGGTGTTCATAACTCGTGCGTACTCTGAATTTTTATTGAGCTTGAAGTAAGGCGGATTCATGACCACCGCATCTAATCCGCTGAGACCAATCTCCGCGTCGAACAATCCACGAGTACCTTGGAACTCGGCTGCTGCATCGAGAATGAAATCCTGGCCATGGATGATTACCGTTAATGAGTGCCCGGCCAGCTTCAGCTTGCGGCGGCAGAAATCCAATGTCTGACGAAGATACGGCAACAGCTCCGGATGATTCTCAAAGAGGTGTGCCTCAATGCGGTGGGGTCTGCGGGACCGAGACAGGCGCTCGCAGAGGGCGGCGGTCAGCGAGCCAATGCCAGCACCGGGATCGAGAAACCGATAGGTGTCATTTAACGGCTCGGAGAAAAGGCTCGCCATAAAGCGGCACACTTCGGGAGGCGTAAAGTATTGCCCTTTCCGCTTGCGCTCCTCGGCGGAGGTATGCTCTTCGTACCGGTGCTGAAGGTTTAGAGCGTAATCGAGGAGACCACTGGCCTGCTGCACTGTTACGCTTTCTCCGACTTCTATCGGCATTATCCGCTCCTTATGAAAGGATACCCGCGTCTCCACTTCAGCTGTAGATAATCACATCACGCGGAGAAGTGGCATGGGCATCCTGCCCATGATCCTTTCACCCGGATTTACAAACCCACGTTGAACCAAAAACGGCTGAGCGTGGCTACCACTGCTCCGACCGGCGCCCTATTGGACCAAGCGCAGGTCCACGCGGCTCCCGGACGCGAGGGCGGCTTTTCCGCCGGGCCCGATCACGTAAGGCCGCCCGGAAGGATCGAGGGGGATGCCCCGCAAAAAGCCCGCCGCCACCAATGTGTTGAGTGACGCCGCCGTCCGCCCCTCCTTACTTTTATACACGAAGAGCGCGTGGTCGAGGGCTTGAAGGTCTTCGACGGCCTTGAGCGCCGCGAGGTGATCGATGGCGCTTTTGCGGATGGAGTCGTTCTCAGCAGTCCGATAGATTTGGAACCACAAGGCCTGGGAAGTGCGAAGCTCGCCTCCTTTTGCGGCGACGGCGGCGGCGAGCGTCTTCATCCACAACGCGGCGCCGGGGCGCTCGCTCCCGATGCGGAAGGTGCGCGCCGCGGAGGCGTAATCATGCAGGTCCCAGTAGTAGATAAAGCCCATATCTTCCCAGAGCCGCCAATACTCGGGGTTGGCAACAGCGCCCTTCCGAAGCAGTTGCAGCGCCTCCTGGGGATGCCCGGCGCCCGCTGGCGGCCTTTCAGCCAAAAAGATCGCGCCAAAGCGATAGGCGGCGATCAGGTGTGGGTCCAAAGTAGTTGTGATGCGAAGCAGCGGCCCGAGCAGCTCGAAATGCGACTGGCCCGCCAGCCGCTGCCTCCCGTAGTACTGAACGGCGCGCGTCCAATAAACGTCAGCCAGCAAGCCCTCGTAACCCAGGCTCATGTGGCGCAGCGTAGCGCCCGAAGAGATGAAGAGCAGGGGCGAAGATTCGCCCGGCGCCGCCTCGCGGGGATCGAGCGCCCGGCGAGCCGCGGCCTGGAGGACGAGCGCGGCAACGAGCAGCGCCCACCATCCGGCTCGCCACGTCCGTTCCTGGGGGTGCGGCACGCTTCGGGCGCTCATTGCATCTCACGCTGCTCGAAGATCAAAATCGAGGCGCAAACCAGGACCGTGGCGTAGAAGAGCGCATACAGGGAAGCTGAAAGGAGCAGGCCGCCGGGCACGAGGTTCCCGTGGGCCACGCGGGTGATCACATTAAATCCGCTGAAGTTGGGCAGCAGATAGTAGAGCGCGCCGGTGAGCGAGGAAATCCAGGCGCTGCCGGTTGAGTGCCCGAAGCTTCGGATATCCGCCAGAAAATTCCCGATGATGAATATACAGAACGTGAACAGCGCGGAGAGCGCCGGCGATGAAATGCACGAAAACAGCAGAGCCACGCCCACCACGAGGCCCAGCTCCAGGATGATCATGTAGATGGCTTCAAGCGAGCCCAGCGCGGGGGCGCTCCGGTCCTGAAGAAACAACACGGCGTAAAAGCCGGCGGCCATCACGGCGGTATTCACCACCAGCGTCAGAAGGAGTCCAAGGTATTTCCCGAGGATGAACTCGCGGCGCGCGACCGGTTTCGAGAGGATGTTGTAAAGCGTCCGGCGCTCGAGCTCGCGCCACACCAGGCTGATGCCGATAAAGATGGCGATCAGCAGGCCAAAGACCGAGATGGCGCCCAGACCCAGATTGATTAGGATGACCTGCTGAATGCCCACCGAGATCTTGCTGAAGAGAATCGAGGCGCCGATCAACAGAAAGGCGAACACGATGAGGCTGTAGAGGACCTTGTCGCGGACCGACTGCTTAAATGTGTGCCGGGCGATTGTGGCGATCCGATGAATCATAGACGCTTTCGGCGGGCGCCGTGGCTGGGTGTGCCGGGGGCGCGGCGGCGCGCAACTGCGCCATGAAATAGTCCTCGAGTGACGCCTTCACGGGATTGAAGGAAACAACGTGAGCGCCGCAGGCGAGCGCTTTCCCAAGCAGGCGATGCGGGTCCTGCTCGCCGGAGAACTCCAGGCGCACCTGGTTGCCGGCGCGGACGCAGGCGCGGGCGTGCGCTTGCAACTCGTCCAAAAGCTGGGCGGGTGGATCTTCGAGCACCAGCTCGACGCCAGGGGCTTCCATCGCGAGCACTTGGTGAAGCTCGCCGCAGCCGAGCAGGCGGCCGCGATCCAGGATGGCGACACGGTCGCACAGCGACTCGGCGTCCGAGAGGATGTGCGTGGAGAAGAAAATGGTCTTGCCCGCGGCGCGAAGCTCCAGAATCAGGTTGCGCACCTCGCGCCGCCCAACCGGATCCAAGCCCGACATCGGCTCGTCCAGGAAGATCAGCTCGGGATCGTTCATCAGAGACTGCGCGATGCCCAGGCGCTGCACCATGCCCTTCGAGAATTTCCGAATGGGCAGCTCCCCGGCGTCCGCGAGCCCGGCGCGTTCAAGTAGCGCACCGGCGCGGGCGCGGCCTTCGCTACGGCTCAGCCCGAAAAGTTGCGCGACAAACTCCAGGAACTCCGCAGCCGAAAGGTGATCGTAGAAACTCGGGTTCTCGGGGAGGTAGCCGAGCCGCCGGCGCAGCCCAAGGTCTCCGGGCGGG
>JBOGJW010000328.1:0-6782 GCA_050745245.1 Terriglobia bacterium
CTAATCACCTCTTCCGGCGTTTGTAATCTCTGTTCAGGCCGGAAATCCTCGGCGTTGTGGCCAGTTCCCCTGCGCGTTTTAAGCGCCGCCCGGAATTCCCCTAATAGCGCTGAACAGTTGGCAGCCAGTCGTGTATCTGGCGACGGGCGCGCCCGTGTGGGGCAGCCGGAATGCTGTCAGTCGCCCGGCTTCTTTTTCGGTTGTAGGGAGGCGCCATGGCTGCAATCACCGCAATACCGCAGACGCCGGTGAAAGCGCGCAAGCTGCGCCACGCGTGGCAGCGTAGCCTCTTGACCTTCCTGATGGTCGCCGGACCGGGCCTCATCGTAATGGAGGCCGACAATGATGCCGGCGCGGTTTCCACCTACGTGCAGGCCGGGGCACAATACGGCACGCACCTGCTTTGGCTGCTGCTACTGCTGCTGCCGGTCACGTATTTCACGCAGGAAATGGTGGCGCGCCTCGGCATCGCAACCGGGCAGGGCCACGCCGCGATGATCTATGCCCGGTTCGGCAAGTGGTGGGGAAGGTTTTCACTCGCCGACCTTCTGATCGTCAATTTTCTGACGCTCGTCACCGAGTTTGCCGCCATCGCCCTGGCCGTGCGCGAAGCGGGCGCTGCGCCGTGGGCGGCGGTTCCGGTGGCCGCAGCAGGGCTCCTGGCGCTCGTCCTCTCCGGCGGGTATCTTCGCTGGGAGCGCATCACTATTTTTCTATGCTTGCTGGATGTGGCCTGGATCGTAATGGCAGCGCGAACGCATCCGCACTGGGCAACGGTGGCGCGCCACGCGCTGGCGCCTTCGCTTCCGGCCGGGGGGCTCTCCGGAAACGTGGTGCTCCTCATGATTGCCATCGTCGGCACCACCATCGCCCCGTGGCAGCTCTTCTTCCAGCAAAGCTGCGTCGCGGAGAAGCGGCTGCGCTTTTCCGATCTAAAGTGGGAGCGGCTGGACACGCTGGTGGGCGCGTGCTTCACCGTCATTGTGGCGGGGTGCATGATGATCGTGGGCGACCTGGCATACCGGCATCATCTCGCTTTCAGCGATCCCGCCCAGCTCGCCGCCGCGCTCGTTCCCTTTGCCGGCGAGGGGCTGCGGACGCTGATCCTGCTCCTGATGGTGAACGCGTCGGTGCTGGGGGCAACCGCGATTTCGCTCTCCAGCGCCTGGGCTTATGGCGAAGTGAAAAGGTGGCCTCACTCGCTGCATCGGAAGATCAGGGAGGCGCCGGGATTTTATGCCGTCTACTGCGGAGGCGTAATCGCGGCAGCCGGAATCGTTCTGATCCCAAAGCTGCCGCTGCAACTGGTGATCGTAGGCGTGCAGGTGCTTGCCGGGCTCATGCTGCCCTCAGCCATCATCTTTTTACAACTGCTGCTAAATGACCGCGAGTTATTGGGCGAGCATCTCGCCAACCGGCGCTGGAACAACTGGGTGAATTGGAGCATCGTGTTCGTCCTGTTTGCGCTTTCGCTCGTGCTGGCCGCGCAGGTGGCGGCCCCGGGATGGTTTGCGAGGTTATGATCCTACAAGGAGGTCGCGTCATGAAGAAGACACAAGAGTATTTCGAAGTAATCCACCCTTTGCTCGATCTGCCGGAGGAGAAGTGTGATCCGGAGAACTTCGGACCAATGAAGATGAGCCGAAGCGTGCAAGCCTCACTACTGGCGCTCCGGGTTTACCTGATTGGCATGTCGATCCTCCTCCTCTATCATTTGCTGGGCCTCGCCGGAGTCACCGGACTGTAGGGCCCCTCTGAAAACTGCGGTTTTGCTCTGTAGCGGCGCTCTATGAGCGCCGAATCTAATTCAAAAATAAAGGCCGGCGGTCACAGACCGCCGCTACAACCGCAGTTACCACACAGAATCTGTAGGCCACAATCTCAACGAGTGCGCTCCCTGATGCGAACTCCCCTCCAATGCGCGACCCATCGCTGTCGGCGCCCTGCCGCGCTACTATGCGGGCTGCTGCTCAGCGTGCTGATAATGCCAATTGCGGCTGAGGCGCAAGCGTCCCCGGATACCGGCGCTCTCGCTGCCGGGTCCACCAGCTTCGACCCGCGCCAGCCCACGGGCAGCCCGGAAGTCCCGCCGTCCGTCACCATCTTTAATCATCCTGAGGGCCGCTTCTGGTTCTCGGGCCAGATGAACATCATTTCGCAGGGCCACGCATCCTTTCCCGCCGCATACAGCGGCCCGAACAGCTTCGGTCCGGAAGCGCAGTGGGCCACGTCGCGCGTATTCACGCTCTATAGCGGGCTGGAGATGAAAGATGACGTCCAGGTTATTCTTGACGTCGAAAGCGCGGGCGGGCACGGCCTGAGCGGTGGCGCCGGGCTGGGAGGGTTCACGGACCTCGATATTGTCCGTACACCAAACCTGGGCCAGGCGCCTTATCTTGCCCGCTTCCTGGTGGAAAAGACCTTCACCCTGGGCGGAGGAAGCGTGGAAAACGACCGCGGCTATCTTTCACTGCCCGCTTCGCTGCCGGCGCGGCGTGTGGAGATCTGGGCCGGAAAATTCAGCACGGTGGATTTCTTCGACGTCAACCCGGTGGGCAGCGACAGCCACTTACAGTTCATGAACTGGGCTGCGGACAATAATGCCGCTTACGACTACGCAGCCAACACTCGCGGCTATACCTGGGGCGCCGTGGTTCAGTTTTACGACCGCAATTGGGCGGTGCGTTTTGGTGAAGCCATGATGCCCAAAGTCGCTAACGGGGAGAACCTCGACGCGGACCTCGCCCGCGCGCACGCGGAGAATCTGGAATTCGAATTTCATCCGCGGCTGCTTCCGCATCGCGAGACCGCGCTGCGCCTGCTTTCTTACGTGAATCATGCGGACATGGGAAATTACCGCGAAGCGATTGATGGATTTCTTTCGGGCCGGAACTCCGTGCCCGATGTCACGCTCTACCGGCGGCAGGGCCGCGTGAAGTACGGAGTCGGCGCCAACCTCTATCAGGACATGGGCCACGGCGCGCGCGTGTTTGCCCGCTGGGGATGGAATGACGGAAGGAACGAATCGTTCGTCTACACCGAAGTTGATCGCACCGGCTCGCTGGGCGGCGATCTCGCGGGATATCACTGGCACAGGCGGCTCGACAAGTTCGGAGTAGCTGTTGTCGCCGATGGCATTTCCGGCGACCATCGGCGCTACCTCGCGCTGGGCGGGAAGGGATTCATGCTTGGGGATGGCGGCTTGAGATACGGCTTGGAGAAGGTCTTCGAGACTTACTATACGTTCCATCTCTGGCGCGGCGTGTTCGGCTCCGTTGACCTTCAGCACATCGCCAACCCGGGCTACAACCGCGACCGCGGGCCCGCGCTGGTGCCTTCACTCAGGCTGCACGTGGATTTTTAGTGCTCCGTTTCTTCCAGGTGGCGCGCGATGAGCGGATAAACATCCCTGGCGGCGTTTTTCCCAAGGATGGAGTCGGCGTGGCCGTAGTGAGGGATCACGTGGCGCGTGTAGAGATTGTTCCCGTTGCGCTGGCGCAGGAGGCTCAAGGTGGCCTCGGTGCTCGCCGGAAGGAAGCAGCGGTTTTTCCCGCCGCTAATGAACGCGATAGGGATCGCCAGGCGTTCGAGGTGCGGCAGGTAGGCGTTCTCGCCGCTGGCGGTGACGATGTGGCCGGTGCGGACCATCCGCGTGAGGTGCTCAAAGGCGCGAATGTTGGTGTAGCCGAACATCTCGTGCAGCGCGTCGTGCGTCGTCCCGCTGAGCTGCTCGTGCTCAAAGACCTGCGAGTACATGAATGTGATCCGATGGCATATGGGGCTCGTGCAAAGCTGGCTGAAGGGAATCGGGTAGGCCCGCATCGCGGCCTCATAAAGTTTCGCGTCCCAACCGGCGCGATCATCCACGAAGGCGTTTAGCGATTTTACTCCCAGGAGGTTCAGGAATTCCGGGATGTAGAGCCCGCACTTCGCCTCAGTGATCGGCGCCGTAATCAGGTGCGTGGCAACTTGCGAAGAGACGGCGGAGCGCACGCCCTCGAGACCCTTCAGCATCGCCATAAAAAAGCTCACCGAGCCGAAGCAGTGAACCACCATCTGCACCGTGCTCGCGCCGGTCAGCTCCCTCACTTGCGCGACGGCGGCGGGATAGTCGTACGCCGCCACGTCGTCCGCCGTAAACTGAAGGCTCGATGATGCAAGCTCGATGCTGCCGCGGTAGTCCAACGCCCACACGTCAAAACCGCGCGCGACGAGAAACTCCACGAGATTCGTCTCGAGCGTGTCGGTGCGGAAGATCAGGCTGGAAACGCCAATGCCGTGGGTGAGAATTACCGGGCCCCGGCGCCCGCCCCGGTAGCGGAGCAGCCGGAGCTCGACGCCGTCTTCCGTGCTGAAAAAGTGAACCTCGGGAGCGGGCGCGCGCAGCGGGCGCTTCTTCCGCGGCGGCGCGCCGGGATTGAAGTAATGCGGCCGCGCCAGGACGCCCCCGTAAGTGTCCCACAGAGCCCCGGCGAAGAACTCTCCAAAGCGCGCTGTGGCGCACAGGCGCTCCGCACTATCGGCGGCGCCGGTAACATGCAGTGTGGAAAGCTGCTTCGCGAAGTCAGTCGGCGAAACTCGTAGAATACCCCTCCCCCAAATTGGGCTGGCGGCGTTCTCGCCACCGTACAGCGTGAGGTACACCGTTGTAGTTTCCGGCCAGAGCTGGCCGGGAAGCCCTGTGTGGATCAGCCTGAAGCCTTCGCAGTAGAATACGCGGCCTTCTTCCGAGGCAAGCGTCATTTCGTAAGCCATTTTTCGCGCGCCCACATTCGCCGGGTCGCGCGCCAGCAGCCGGAATTCACCGCCGCTCACCCTGAGCGGCCCCTCGGAGAGAGCGGATGCGCGGAGGGAGCCTGTGATCCGGAACCCGTGGCCCGGGCTCGCCAGCGCCCGCTCCAGGTCGTCAGTCGAAATGGCGAGGTTCCATTCGAACTGGGAGTTTTCGATGCGTCCTTGCTCCGCCGCGCGCTCGAAAGCTTCTTCGCCGCCCAGGGAAAAGTATCCACGCGCCGATTCCGTGAACTCCAGGCCGGGCGATGCGGGCAGCGGCCGCAAAGGTGTGTAGTCCATGAGGTCGCCTGTTGTGGCTTGGTTCTTAGCACTACTAGCCTATCGCACTAGCCCTGAAGTGTCAAGCGCAATCCGTGTCTCGAGGGAATAGAAAGCGGAGAATTTGGCCACAGCCCGGCTCCTGCGGAGGCCGCGCCCGAAGAAGCCTTCGGTCGAGTTGCCCCGCGCCAGCGGTCGCCTGAGACGGCGGCGGCGCCGCATTTTTCGTGAATGGCCCCGTGAAAGCGGCGCTACAATCGACATTCCCGATTTTCAGCCTCGGAGGTCACCATGAGCGATCATTCTTCGGATGCGCCGCAACTGGTTCGCAGGAATTTCCTGAAAAGCACGGCGGGGGTTTTGGGCGGCGCGGCCCTCAGCGAATCTTGGGGTTCTTCGCCGGCGCAAGCGAGCGAACAAGCGGCGCGGGGGCTGCCGACCCCCATCATTAAGGACATCAAAGTGATCACCACCCAGCCGCGAGGGGCGCGCCTGGTAGTAGTGAAAGTGATTACGGACCAGGACGGCCTCTACGGTTACGGCTGCGCCACGTTCACGCAGCGGGCGGACCTGGTTGTGCCCGCGGTCGAAAAATACCTCAAGCCGCTGCTGGTTGGGCAGCCGGCGGACCGGATCGAAGACACCTGGCAAGCGTGTTACAACAGCTCCTACTGGCGCAACGGGGGCGTGCTCAACAACGCCATCAGCGGGGTGGACGAGGCCCTGTGGGACATCAAAGGGCGGCAGGCCAATATGCCCGTCTACCAGTTGCTGGGCGGCAAGGTGCGCGAGGCGGCTGAGACGTATGCCACGATCGGCGCCACTGAGCCCGCCGAGGCTGTGGATCGCGTCCGCGCGGAACAAGCGAAGGGGTTTCGAGTTGTCAAGGTGATGACGGGCGTGCCGGGTATGTCTTCTTACGGCCCGCGAAGCGGTCCCCCAATGAAGGGTTTGCACGCCGGCCCGGTGTGGGAGCCGGGTCCGTACATGCGCCTCGCGCGGAAGATGCTCGAAGAGTGCCGCAGCCAGTTGGGAGAGGAAATCGGACTGATCCATGACGTGCACGAGCGCGTGACGCCGCGCCAGGCGGTCCAGTTCGCCAAAGAGCTTGAGCCGGTGCGCCTGTTCTATCTTGAAGACGTGCTCTCGCCCGAGGATATTGACTACTTCCGTCAAATCCGGCAGCAGTGCGCCACGTCGCTCGCCATGGGCGAGCTGTTCAATAACCCGCACACTTGGCGTCCGCTGATTGCCGAGCGGCTTATCGACTATATTCGCGTGCATGTCTCGCAAACGGGCGGGCTGACGCAGGCCCGAAAGATCGCCATCCTCGCAGAGCAGTTTGGCGTGAAGACAGCGTGGCACGGCCCCGGAGACGTCTCGCCCGTAGGCCACACGGCGCAGTTGCACCTAGACCTCGCCAGCTACAACTTCGGCATCCAGGAGGGCGGAATCATTGAGGGCCTCGAAGCCGAAATCTTTCAAGGTTGCGCAACCTACAAGGACGGGTATCTCTGGGCCAGCGATTCGCCGGGGTGGGGCATTGAGGTGGACGAACGGCTCGCGGCGAAGTATCCCTTCCGGCCGAGCAAGCTCGACGGCGGATGGGGAGAAATCCGGCGCTACGACGGAACGATCATCCGGCAATAAAGCCGGGGCGGGGTGCGGAACCTCTTCCGCGCGACTGAGGGTGGGTGGCGGTGGCGCAGCGCGGCCTTGCGGCCGCAACC
>JBOGJW010000329.1:0-3218 GCA_050745245.1 Terriglobia bacterium
AAATGGGGCGAAGCGCCGAAGGCGCTCATCACGCTGCGGCCTGGCCACACGGCGACCGAAGAGGAGATCATCACCCATTGCCGGGGGCATCTCGCGGGATTCAAGATACCGAAGTCGGTGGAATTCCGTGAGTCGCTGCCCAAGGGCGGCACCGGAAAAATCCTGAAGCGCGTGCTGCGCGAGCCCTACTGGGCGGGCCGTGAGCGGCGAGTGAGTTAGCGTAGCGCTGCCGTTCCGGCGGCCGTCTGCGTTGCGAAAGCCGAGGCCGGCGAGACGCCGGCGCTACAACATGAACATTTCAACGCCAACGTTGTTCCGTATCATCGAAAACCAGCCGCTCAAGCCGTTCACCACGTTCAAAATCGGCGGTCCGGCGCGTGCCTTCGCCGGGGTCGATTCGCCCGCGGATGTCTCCCACGCGCTCGAACTCGCCGAGCAACGCACGCTGCCGGTTTTCGTGCTGGGCGGCGGAAGCAACGTCCTGATCAGCGACCGCGGGCTCGACGCGGTAGTGCTTCACCCGGTCCGCCGGGGAATCACGGTGCTCGATGCTGGCGGCGATGAAATGGTGATTCGCGCTGAAGGCGGAGAATCCTGGGATCACCTGGTTGGCTTCGCGGTCGAGCGCGGCTGGCGAGGCATCGAAAACCTCTCGCATATTCCCGGACAGGCGGGCGCGGCTCTGGTGCAGAACATCGGGGCGTACGGGCAGCAGCTCAGCGACGTCCTCGAAAGCGCCGAAGTCATGGATCTATCCACGGGCGAGGTGAAGACTCTCGGGCGCGACGAGTGCGGGCTGGCCTATCGCCGGAGTATTTTCAATACCACCCGTAAGAGCCGCTATTTGATTTTCAGCCTGGTGCTGAGGCTTTCCAAAAACGCTCCGCTGAACCTCAGTTATCCGGACCTCGCTGCGTGGTTCGAGAAGCTAGGGAGCGAGCCGTCGCTCGGGGAAGTCCGCAGCGCCGTGATCAGCATCCGAGATACAAAATTTCCGTTTCCTGTGGAAGAGCGCGGCGGAAACGCCGGATCGTTTTTTAAGAACGTGATCTTGCCCACGCCTCAGTACGAATCGCTCGAGCGGGCAGTTCGCGATCATTTCGGCGCTGAGGCGCTGATGCGTTTGCGCAGGCTTCCCGGCGGAATGCGGCCCCCTGGCGACGTTAAAGTGCCGGCGGCGCTTCTAATCGACCTCTCCGGGCTCAAAGGACATCGCGTGGGCTGCGCGGCAGTCAATGCCGGGCAGCCGCTCGTGATTATCAACCTGGGAGGCGCCATGGCGCGCGACGTGCTGCTCCTGGCCCGCCACATCCGCCAGACGGTTTACGCGAAGACCGGTGTTGCCCTCGAAATCGAGCCCGAGCTCGCCGGCTTCACGCCCGCCGAGCTTCGAGATCATCTCGCCCTCGAGTAACTTTCCGCTCAAGTTCATTATTGCTCAGCCGATAAATCCTCTGAAGAAGGGCAGCAAACAAGCGGCTACACGTCTGCCCGCGCAGAGAGATGGAATCCCTTACAAGCCCGCGCGTCCTCGAAGCTCCGTCAAAGCCGGAAGGTCTTCGCCTTTCGCCCTGCATCGAAGCGCTGAGGCCCGCGCAGTGGGTGAAGAACGGATTTGTGTTCGCGGCGCTCGTCTTCGCCGAAAGGCTCGCCGACCACCGCGCGGTGGTGGCGACGTGCCTTGCGGCGCTGGCTTTTTGCGCGATTTCGAGCGCCGTCTATCTTGTCAATGACATCTGCGACCGAGAGGAGGACCGGCAGCATCCCGTAAAATGCCTCCGCCCGATCGCCTCGGGCAGCCTGAGCGTCGCCCTCGCGTTGCCGCTGGCCGGAGCGCTGGCGGCCATGGCGCTCGCGGGAAGCTGGGCGCTGGGTCGCGAGTTTTTCTGCGTGGTGGCGTTCTACGCCGTCCTCAACGTGGCCTATTCCACCTGGCTGAAGCACGTGCTGCTGCTCGACGTTTTCATCGTCGCCGCCGGTTTCGTGCTGCGCGTGCTCGGCGGCGGCCTTGCGATTGACGTGCGCGTCTCTTCGTGGCTGATCGTCTGCACCACGCTTCTCGCGCTCTTCATGGCGCTCTGCAAACGCAGGCACGAGCTGGTACTGCTGGGTGAAGGCGGCGGGCGGCACCGCGCCAACCTTCAGCATTACACGCCGTATTTTCTGGACCAGTTGATCGCCATGATCACGGCTTCCACGCTGATGTCCTACGCGCTTTACACATTTTCAGCCGGCGCGCGCGCCCGGTTCCCCGGCAAGCACCTCGCGCTGACCATTCCCTTTGTGATCTTCGGAATTTTCCGCTACTTGTTCCTCGTCCACCAACGCGAGGAAGGCGGCAATCCCACGCGCATGTTGCTTACGGATCGCGTGCTGCTTTCGGTGGTTTTGCTGTGGGCGGCCAGCGTGGTTCTGGTTATCTATTTCTAAACTGACAGGTTGCTGAAAAGCCTGTAGCGGCGGCTTTATGCCGCCATGGGGCCACTGAGAGTACTGGATTAATGGCGATATAAAATCGCCGCTACGCCTATTGAGCAGGGCTTTTCAGCAACCCTCTAAACGCCGCGCCGCCCATCGGTTCGATCTCTCGCCATGCTCGCAAATTCCATCGTCAATCCGGCGGTTTCCCGTCCAGTATTTGAGCCGCGCGACCTTTCGGGCTGGGGCCGTTATCCCGTCGAGCGCTGCAATTATTTTCAACCCGAGCTGCCATGTGAGCTCGCTGGCATTCTGAAAGGCGGCGGACAGCGATCCTACATCCCGCGCGGGCTGGGCCGCAGCTATGGCGATGCCGCACTGAACCGCGAGTGCGGAGTTATCAGCCAAAGGGCGCTGCGCCGCATCCTGGGGCTCGACCCGGAGAGCGGCATTCTTGAATGCGAAGCGGGCGCAAGCCTCGCGGAGATCATCGAGTACGCGCTGCCCCACGGCTATTTCCTGCCGGTAACGCCGGGCACGAAATTCGTAACCCTCGGCGGCGCGATCGCCGCGGACGTGCACGGTAAAAACCATCATCGCGACGGCAGCCTCGCAAATTTTATTCTCGGTTTCGACCTGATGACGGCGGCGGGAGAAATCCTGCACTGCTCACCTTCCGCCAACCGTGAGATCTTCTGGGCGACGGCCGGGGGCATGGGGCTCACCGGAATTATTCTTCGGGCGCAAATTCAACTTCGCAGGGTGGAAACCTCGTGGCTGCGGGTGGACTACCAGAAGGC
>JBOGJW010000330.1:0-7848 GCA_050745245.1 Terriglobia bacterium
AATTCTGCAGATTCTCCTCAAAGAGAAGGTCCTGCACAGAATCGCGGAAGGACTCTTTTTTCATCACTCGGCCCTCGGTGATCTGCGCCGCCTGCTCGCCGCGCAAAAGGCGGTGAGCAGCCGTATCGGCGTGCCAGCGTTCAAGGAGCTTACCGGCGTCAGCCGCAAATACGCCATCCCGCTGCTCGAATACCTCGACCGCGAGCGCGTCACGCGGCGCTCCGGCGACGAGCGGATTATCTTGTAGCGCCTCGTGCTGAATGTTGAGCGGCGCGGACCGCCGCCGGAGGCGGTGTGCCGGGTAATCCGTGTAACATAGGCGATGCGGGTGTGCGTCCGCACTGCGGAGCTCGGGTAGCCACGGTTAACCCGCAGTTCGAGTTAACCATGGGTTCGTCCGCAGGAAAAAAAGCCCACGGTTGGAAAAACGCCGGCCGTGGCTACCACCGCGGAGAAGCTGATGAATGATCCAGGCGGCGCCGTCGCGCTGAGCGTGGTAATTCCCGTTTACAACGAGGAACAGAACATTACTCCGCTCGCGGATCGCTTAAGAGACGCACTCGCGGATTTCCCGGGCGGCGTCGAAATGATCTTCGTGGATGATGGAAGCTCCGACGGTACGCTGGCCGAGCTGCGCCGCCTCCAGTCTCAGCATTCGTGCGTTCGGGTCTTGCATTTTGCAAAGAACCTCGGGCAGACGGCCGCCATGGCCGCGGGCTTTCACCACGCGCGGGGCAGGGCAGTAGCCACCATCGACGGCGACCTGCAGAACGACCCGGCGGAGATTCCGCGGCTGGTCGGGCAGCTCGATGAGTGGGACGTTGTCTGCGGAGTTCGCACGGGCCGCAGGGACTCGGCATGGAAGCGCTTCTCCTCGCGCGTCGCGAATGGCGTTCGCAACTGGGCGACGGGCGATGACATCGCCGATACCGGATGCACGCTGAAAGCCTATCGCGGCGAGTGCGTCCGGGAGATGGAGCTTTATCGCGGCATGCACCGCTTCCTTCCGACGCTGCTGAAGATGCGCGGCTACAGGGTGCTGCAGGTTCCGGTGAAGCACCATCCGCGCTTCAGCGGGCAGACGAAATATGGCACGTGGGGAAGGCTGGTGAAGGGATTGTCCGATCTTTACGCCGTCCGATGGATGAAGATGAACCGGATCGATTACCACGCCGTAGTGGAAATTTATGAACCTTCGGAGGTCACAAAGCGCAGGATGTAGGCACGCCTGCCGAGGCGGCGCGCGTTCTGTCTATAAGAACGGTAGAGACCATCTGAGCGGCCCCCACATAACTGTGTTTGCCCTATGCGCGGTTCCCAGAGGCCGCACACACCGCAACGTGCGCGATGTATGCAGTGCAATGCCGTCAATTCTTGTTGTTTTAGCAAACATATTGGAGGGTATCATTCTGAGCGAAGCGAAGAACCTGCTTGTTTGTGGAAGACCCTTCAACACCAGCAGGTCCTTCGCCGCGCTCAGGATGACACGTTCTTTGGTTGCGGCCCTGCTGCGCTGCGCCACACGTGATGAATTCGCCGCTTGCGCGATGAGCCTGCTGCGCCCGCTCCAAGCTTTACGCCCGCCTGCGACGGACCTCCGATGAGCGCTGCTCAATCTTCAACTCTCGCCGCCTCCTGGCGCGCATGGTTGCTTCTGCTGGTCGTGGCCGGCTGCATGTTTTTCGCCGGGCTGGGCCGCCTGCCCCTGCTCGAGCCGGATGAAGGGCGCAACGCGGAAGTGGCGCGCGAGATGCTCGTCACCCACGACTGGGTCACGCCGCATTACGATAGTTTCGCTTATCTCGATAAACCCGTCGTCCTGTTCTGGATGATCGCGGGTTCGTTCGCCGTTCTCGGCACGTCCGAGCTGGCGGCGCGCCTGCCCTCGGCGCTGCTTGCAACCGCAACCGTGCTCCTCGCCTGGTGGATGGGCCGCCGCATGTTCGGAACTCGCGCAGGGCTGCGCGCGGGAGTCATCCTGGCCGTCTCGCCATTCGTATTCGCATTTGCGCGGCTGGTGATCTTCGATATGCCGCTCACGTTTCTGGTGAGCGTGGCGCTGTTTTGCTTTTGGATGGCCAGCCGGCAGCCGGTCCGGCGCCTCGGCCTCGACGCGCTGGCGTTCGCGGCGATGGGCGTCGCGACGCTCACCAAGGGACCCGTCGGATTCCTGCTGCCGCTCATTACACTGCTTGTCTACCACGCGCTGAGCGGCCAGTGGGCCGCGCTGAAGAAGGTACGATGGGCGGAGGGCTGGGCTATTTTTCTGGCGATCGTGCTCCCGTGGTTTATTGACGTATCGCTGCGCAATCCTGGGTTCGCGCGTTACGCGCTGTGGAACGAAAGCCTGCTCCGCTTTGCCACCGGCGGGCGCTTGCATCGCTCGCAGCCGGCCTATTACTACATCCCCGTATACTTCGGCGGATTTTTCCCGTGGAGCTTCTTCCTGATCTTCGCCGCGCTGGGCCGGCTCCGGAAGTGGCGTGCGCTCCGCGAGGAAGCGCACCGGGCGGAGTGTTTTCTGTTTTGCTGGGCGGCGGTGATTTTTGTGTTCTTCAGCGTGTCGCACTCGAAGCTTCCCGGTTATTTCCTGCCCGCGCTCGTGCCGCTTAGTCTTCTGGCCGCCGCGGTGTGGAGGGATGCGGACGCGCGCGAGCCCTGCCGCGCTCCGGATTGGCTTACCGCCGGGTTCGCGGCCATGATTCTGATCGGCCTCGGCATGGCCGCCGCCGCGCATTTTCTGCCGACGCACGGAATGCAGCACGAGCTGACGAGGAAGCTGCCGCTGTCGGTCCGCAGTGTTCTTAAATCCTCGGTGTTTCTGGGCGGCCTGATCATCGCCGCCTTGGGTGTGCTCGGGCGCAACATGGCCACGCGCCCGCGTCGCCTGCGCTGGCTGGCGTTCGTCGTGGTGGCCTTGGCGCTCCCCCTCGTCGCCCTGCGATGGAGAACCGGGCTTAAAGACTATTTTTCCGCCTTTTCGAGCCGCCAGCTCGCGCGAACCCTCCGGCAGAGCGCGCAAGGTCAACTGCCGATCTATGGCTATTATTACTTTCGGACGGGTTTGCCCTTTTATCTGGAGCGGCCGGTCGGGCTCATTACTTCTGGCGCGAGTGAGCTGACGAGCAATTACATCGTGTTCGAATATCAGCGTCTGCGCGGCGAGAATCCGAAACTGCCGGTGAATCCGGCCGGGCGCGATGCGGATGGCCGGTTGAATAGCCGGCAGAAGAGTTGGCCGCTTCTGATGGACGCGGCGGAATTGCGGCGGCTTGGCGGCAACCCGCCCGGCGCGTTCCTCCTGATAATCCAGAACAACGAAATCGGCTCCGCGCTTAATGTCGCCGGGACCATGGCGCCGCTCTGGGAGGCGTGGAAGTATTCGATCTGGGAGAAGGCGCAACGCCCGAGACTTGCGCCTTCGGGCCCAGCGAGTGGCAGCCACACTCAACCTGTTTCTGGGTTGACCCTGGGCTTGTAGAGCCTGCGTGAAATCCGCGGCTGTCGGGGCGGGAGAGGAAATGGGCGAGAGGGGCGAGTGAACCTGCGGCTTTACGCCGCGGGCTAAATTCTTCCGCCCGCGTTGCGGGCTGTCCGGACCGCGGGCATTTTCATCAGTTTTCGCGAGCCAAAGGCCCCACGCATTTTCCGGGACTGCGCCCGAAAAATATGGCCGCCGACGCAGCAGCCGATACGGTGCGGCTGGTAGGGGTACGGCTTGCCGTACCCGTCGACAGCCCAAACGTAGGGCAAGCCCTGCCCCTGCGTCGAACCGCCGCTGGCACCTTAAGATCGACAATTTATTAGCGATGTTCGGGGGTAAGCGCCTTAATGACAGACTTGCGAAAAGCCTTTTACAGCCTCTCGCAAAGACGCCGAGGCGCTAAGAAGCGCAAAGTGAAACTCATCTATATTCTTGGCGCACCTTTGCGGCTTTGCGCCTTTGCGTGAGGCTTTTTCCGTATGTGCGGAATCTGCGGAATCTTCAACACGGCACTTGAGCAGCTGGCGCATCGCGCGGCGATTGATCGCATGTCGGCGCGGCTCGCGCACCGCGGCCCGGACAGCCACGGAATTTTCGAAGCGCCGGGCGTAGTGCTGGCCATCCGGCGACTGAGCATCATCGACCTCGAAACAGGCGATCAGCCGCTCTCAAACGAGACCGGCAACGTAACGCTGGTCTTCAATGGCGAGATCTACAACTACCGCGAGCTGCGAGAGGAGCTGCTTGCGCGCGGCCACCGGTTCCGCACGCGCTCGGACGGAGAAGTGATCGCTCATCTTTACGAAGAGCGCGGCCCGGAATTTGTTCACGCGCTCAACGGGATGTTCGCGATTGCCCTGTGGGATGGCGCGCGTAAGCGCCTGGTGCTGGCTCGTGATCGCACGGGCGAAAAGCCGCTGTACATCTGGCGGAAGAATCACACGCTCGCCTTCGCATCGGAGATCAAGAGCCTGCTCGAATACCCGGAAGTAAGCCGCGAGATCGATCCCGAGGCGATTGAAGATTATCTCTTCTACGGCTACGTTCCGGGGCCGCGCAGCATCTTTGCCGGGATTCGCAAAGTTCCGGCCGGGTGCCTGCTGCTTGCCGAAGCGGGCGAGGTTCGGATCGAGGGTTACTGGAAGATTACGGACTATCTTCGGACGCCAAAGGCGCGCGTCTCGCGGACGGAAACGGATGCCTGCGTCGGCGAACTGCGCCGGCGGCTGCGCGATGCCGCCATTTCCCGACTGGTGAGCGATGTGCCGCTCGGCGTGTTCCTGAGCGGCGGCGTCGACTCCTCAACACTGGTGGCGCTGATGAGCGAGCTCGCTCCGGGCCAGGTCAGCACCTTCTCGGTGGCCTTCGCGCAGAGGTCGTTCAATGAAGAGCCTTACGCGTCTTTCGTTGCGCGGCGCTTCAACACTCGCCATCACGTGCTGCGAGCGGACGAGCCGGCGCTGCGCGAGGGGCTGATGCAGCTTGCCGCTCAACTCGATGAGCCGCTGGCCGACCCCGCCGTGATTCCCACCTTTCTGCTCTCGCGTTTTGCCCGCCAGCAGATTAAAGTGGCGCTGAGCGGAGAGGGCAGCGACGAGCTTTTCGGCGGATATCCCACCTACCTCGGCACTCAGCTTGCTCGTTACTATCTCCGCCTGCCGCGTTTCCTGCGGCGCAACTTCTTCGAGCGGGTGAAATCGCTTCTTCCCGTGTCCTCGAGCGCAGTGCCGATGGGGCTTTTCCTTCGCCGCTTTCTCAGCCACGCCGAAAAAGCGCCAGCGGAACGGCATCAGACCTGGTTCGGTATGTTCACGCCCCAGGAGGTCGATCGCGTGCTCGGTTCTGGTTTGCACGGCGCGCCGAGTAACCGGCTGCTAAGGTCGCTGCGGGAGCGGACCGCGGGCGCGCAGTTCGAGAATGCGCTGGCCGAAACCCTCTGCCTGGATTTCACGCTCTATCTTGCCGATGACCTGCTGGTGAAGATCGATCGCGCCAGCATGGCCTGCTCGCTCGAACTGCGCACGCCCTTTCTCGACCACCGGCTGATCGAATTCGCGGCGAGCCTGCCGGCGTCGCTGAAGGTGCGGCGTTTCGAGCTTAAATACCTGCTCAAGAAAGCGGTCGAGCCCTGGCTTCCGAAGAAGATCGTTTACCGGCAGAAGCGCGGCTTCTCCGTCCCGATCTCCCACTGGCTCCGAAGCGGGCTCCGGCCGCTGGCGGAGGAGATGCTCTCACCCGCCCGCTTGAAGCGGGAGGGAATCTTCAACCCGGCGATTGTCGGCGGGCTGCTGCGTGAGCACCAGGCTGGGCGGGCGGATCACCGTAAGACGCTTTGGACGCTTCTGTGCTTCGAGTTGTGGTATGACCACTGGGCGCACGGTTAGTTCTAAGGCTGTAGCGGCGCTCGGAGCCTGGTTGCCGCGGCGACAGCGCCGAATCATAAGCACCGGTGGTCGCAGACCGCCGCTACAGCCGCATTCATCACACACCGCGAGAAAAAGCGCCCGCAATAGCTACCGCTCTGGTACATGACAAGTGGCGAGGTCAACCCTGGGGAGACTGAATGCGCCAAGCGTCGCCCCGCTCGCCGGGGCCTTCCGTCCGAAGGAGTGGCGCCTGATCCGCCGGCTGCCAACGCCCCGGCAAGTGCAGGCACTTCTCCATTCGCTACCGTACAACTGGGAGAAGCGGAGCGAGACGTTGCGGACGCTCCGCGGCGTGGTGGAGCACGGCGAAGCGCACTGTCTGGAGGCGGCCCTTGCGGCCGCGGCAATCCTGGAGCAGCACGGCTATCCGCCCCTGCTGCTGGACCTCGAATCGCAGGACCGGCTCGACCACGTCCTGTTTCTGTTCCGGCAAAACGACCGCTGGGGTACGGTTGCGCGTTCGCGCGACGCCGGCCTGCACGGCAGGCGCCCGGTTTTCCGCACGCTGCGCCACCTGGTGGCGAGCTACGTCGATCCTTATGTGGATGGCTCGGGGCGAGTCGTCGGATACGGAGTGCTCGATCTCCGTACGCTCCGGCGCTGCGACTGGCGGCTCTCCTCGCGCAACGTCTGGGCCGTGGAGCGCGCGCTCATTCGCATGCCGCACACCAAGATCACTACCTCCGACCGGCGCTACCGGGAGATGCTGAAGCGCTTTCGCGCCTTCCGCGCGGCGCATCCCGGTGCCCCCGTCACGTTCTACTCGAACCGGCATCACTGGTGGTAAGGCGAATCGGACCGCGTGGTGTGCTCAGATTGGGCAGCTAATTTGTCTAAATAGGTAGGTGGCGCATAGATCGGGCATTTTGCGATGTGTGCGGTTTTGGGGAACCGCACACACGGCAGCGATTATCGCACAACCCCTGCTACAGGACTCGACGCGCTGGCGTAAAGTTTCTTGGGCATGCGCCCGGCAAGCCAGGCTTTGCGTCCGGCAATCACGGCGTGCCTCATGGCCTCTGCCATTAGCACCGTATCTTCGGCGGCGGCGATGCCGGTGTTCATCAGCACAGCGTCAGCGCCGAGTTCCATGGCCACCGCGGCGTCGGATGCCGTGCCGACGCCCGCATCCAGAATGATGGGAACGCCGGTGATCATCTCGCGAAGAATGCGGATGTTGGCCGGGTTTTGAACGCCGAGCCCGGAGCCGATCGGCGCGCCGAGCGGCATGACGGCTGCGGCCCCAGCATCAATCAGCCGGCGTGCCGAGATGAGATCGTCGTTCGTGTAGGGCAGCACCACAAAGCCCTCGTGCGCCAGAATTTCAGTGGCTTTCAGCAGCTCGAAATTATCGGGGAAGAGCGTCTTCTGGTCGCCGATCACCTCGAGCTTGATCCAGTTAGAAAGCCCCGCTTCGCGCGCCAGGCGCGCCGTGCGCACCGCCTCGTCCGCGGTGTAGCAGCCGGCGGTGTTGGGCAGGATGAAGCGCTTTTCCGTGTCGATGTAGTCGAGGAGCGATTCCTTGCTGCGATCCGCGATGTTCACCCGCCGCACTGCCACCGTGACGATCTCCGCCCCCGAAGCTTCGTGCGCGCGCGCCATTTCCTGAAAACTCCGATACTTCCCCGTGCCCGCGATCAGGCGCGAATGGAACTCCCTGCCGGCAATTCTAAGGACATCATTTTCCATTGCGGTCTCCTACAGGCAATTTTAGCAGGTTGCCAGGAATAGTGTTTTGGCCTTGCAGTGCCGCTCCGAAAATTTCGACCCCATCCCTCACGGACTCCTCAGAAACGATGATCGCTCAAGCAAAAGACAAACCGGCCAGCTTTAACGTATAATGAACAGGCGGGGGTTCAGGACCTCGATCGTTCCCACTTGCCACCGCCTTCCGGGGACGTAGTTCAGCTGGTTAGAACGCATGCCTGTCACGCATGA
>JBOGJW010000331.1:0-4052 GCA_050745245.1 Terriglobia bacterium
GTTGAGGTCCGCGGCTTTTCAAAGTACTCATCACGTCACAGCCGGCGAGATACCGGCGCTATTTAGTAAAGCAGATACTTCCGCCGTATCACCCGAAAAGGGTACAACCCCGACTCCCATTTCAGCGCGATGGCTCGCGGGTCGCGGCCCGCTTTGATCTCGCCGATCGCTTCCCGCGAGCCGATCAGCCTGAGATTCTTGTCGAGCTGGAATTGGCCCGGGAATAGTTTGTAGAGGGCGGAGGCGATCTCTATCCCCAGCTCCGGGGAATCGAGCGCCCGGCGGTTGAGCAATTGAATATCGATACCGTGGCACACTTCGCTCTTGAATTTCGCGGCCTGGGGAGTGAAATCGATGGGAATGAACCGCACGCCCTGGATTCTTCGCGCGTTGAGGTACTGCGCGAGCTTCGGCCCGCTAATCCACGGCGCGCCCACCAGCTCGAACGGCGTATCGGTTCCTCGTCCTACGCTTACATTGGCGTATTCAATCATTCCCACGCCTGGGTAAAGCGCCGTCTCGGTGAGGTTGCGAAGGTTCGGTGAGGGGTCGACCCAGGTGAGACCGGTTTCGTCGAACCAGTCGGTGCGATGCCAGCCCTGCATCGGGATCACCTGCAGCGCCGCGCCGATGTGATTTTCCTGGTTAAACATCCCTGCCAGTTCGCCCACCGTCATGCCGTTACGCACGGGCATCGGGAAGTAGCCGACGAACGAAATGAGGTCGCGGTCGAGCATCGGCCCCTCTACCACATACCCGTTGATCGGGTCGGGCCGGTCCAGCACGTATACTGGAATGTGGTACTGGGCGCCGGCCTCAAGGATGTAGCCGAGCGTCGTAAGAAACGTGTAGTAGCGCACTCCGGCATCCTGAATGTCGTAGACGAACGCATCAATGCCGCGCAGCATCTCCGGCGTGGGGCGGCGCGTGGAACCATAGAGGCTGTAGACGGGCAACCCCGTGGCGAGATCGCGGCCCGAAGCCACGCTGCCTTCCGCCGTGCCGTAGAGCCCGTGCTCCGGCGTGAAGATCGCGACGAGTTTGGCGCCGGGCGCGTGGTCCAGCACATCGATGGTGCGCTGCCCGTTCGAATCCCGGCCGCTTTGATTGGTGACCAGGCCCACGTGCTTCCCCTGGAGCGGCTTAAAGTATTCGGATTCGAGAACGTCAATTCCGGTTTGCACCCGATTGTTGCGCTGGCGCGGCGCTCGAAAGCCGTAAAGCAGCTCGTAATAGCCGGTCGATGAGAGGCGGGCTGTAAGCTGGCTTTGGGTGGGCGCGTGGGAATAAATGGAGGCCACCAGCGTCGCGATCTTCGCGCGCAGCGGAATCACGTTGCCGTGCCGCCCGGGATGGACGGCGTTGGTGAGGATGATCACATAAGTGTTGGAGAAGGGATCGATCCAGATTGAAGTTCCGGTCCAACCCGTGTGCCCGAAGCTGCCTACCGGAAACAGCTCGCCGCGATTCGAGGAATACGCCGTGTCAATGTCCCAGCCAAGGCCGTGCACAGCAATGTTGTCGGGCGGCGACTGCGGTGTCGTCATCTTCAGCACGGCGGCGGGACTGAGGACGCGGACGCCGTGGTAAGCGCCGCCGTTGAGGATCATCTGCGCGTAGATCGCGAGGTCATCAGCGGAGGAAAAGAGCCCGGCGTGCCCGGCAACGCCGCCCATGCGGTAGGATGTGGGATCGTTCACCTGATACCAAGGGGTCATCTCGTTTTTCTGGTCCGGAGGCTGAGTGGGCGCTTGCTCCTCGCGAAGGCTCGCTGGAGGCAGAAACTGCGTGTGAATCATGCCCAGCGGCTCAAAGATGTGTTGCTTGCAATACACGTTGAGCGGCTGGCCCGAGATGCGGTGCACCAGCTCGCCGAGCGTCTCGAAGTTCACATCGCTATAGACGAACCGCGTTCCGGGCGGCAGCATGGGATGTAAACTGACGATCAGCTTCATCGCGGTGTCGTAACCGAACCAGGGCTGGTCAAGCGGCAAATCCGGCGGCAGGCCCGAATAGTGAGTCAGCAGGTCGCGCACGGTGATCGCTTGCTTGCCGTTTTCGCCGAACTCCGGCCAGTAGTCGGCGACTGGGTCATCCAGCCGGATTTTGCCCTCCTGGAAAAGCTGCATCACCGCCGGCGTGGTGGCAATCACCTTGGTCAGCGAGGCCATATCGAAAATCGTGTTTACCGTCATGGGGTAATCGCGCGGGATGTGCGTGCGATCGCCGAAAGCGCGGCGGTAAACGATGCGTCCATGATGTCCGACGAGGACCACGGCGCCGGGGCAGTCGTTCTCTGCGATCGCCTTTTCCACCAGCGGAGCGATGCCGGTGAGCTTGGCGGCGGCTGCCTGCGGGGAGACCCGCGGCGCGGCTTGCTGGCCCGTGCCGCGAGCCCGCGCGAGCGCAGGCATGCTTGCGGCGATCAGTACCATCAGTGCGGCGGAGGTTGGAAATCTGTGAGTAATCACATGCGCCTTTCTCAACGGGAAATGCCCTGCATTCTTTCGCGCGGCGAATCAATTGCTATATACTGACGCGCTTCGCGAGTCAACGACGATTTCCGCCGCCGCTGGCTAACGTGCGAAGAGCCTCACGCAAAGACGCAAAGGTACGCAAAGAAGACAAAAGAGTTTCACTTTGCGCTTCTTAGCGTCTTGGCGTCTTTGCGAGAGGCTTTTAATGTTTTCACACCTTCTTAGGCCGCGGCCTATATTATTCCGCCCGCGTTGCGGGCTGCCGGTTTTGCACGGATGAGAGCCGCTCCCAAATCTCGATTCCGATCGTTGCGGATTACCGAGCAGGAGAACCCTGCCTCTGCGGCGCTGGACACGCGAACTACGCCTGAGGTTCTGCGCATCATTAACCGCGAGGATCGGAAGGTCGCTCCGGCCGTCGGGCGCGTCATTCCGGAGATTGGCCGCGCGGTTGAGTGGATCGTCGGCGCGCTCGCCAAGGGTGGGCGGCTCGTCTACCTCGGCGCGGGCACCAGCGGCCGCCTGGGTTTGCTTGACGCCGCCGAGTGCCTCCCCACCTTTGGCACCGAGCAGGTGGTTGGGGTTATGGCCGGAGGGCCGCGCGCCATGTTTCGCGCGGTTGAAGGGGCGGAGGACGACCCGAAGCTTGCGGTCGCAGACCTGCGGCGAATCAAGTTCAGCGCGCGCGACGTGCTGGTGGGGATTTCGGCAAGCGGTCGCACGCCTTACACTCTGGGAGGACTGCGTTACGCGAGACGGCTTGGGGCGCGCACGGTAGCTGTCACTTGCAATCCCGCGACGCCGATGAGCCGTGTCGCTGAGCTGACAATTGCCCCCGTTACCGGCCCGGAGGTCCTCACCGGGTCGACGCGCATGAAGGCCGGCACGGCCCAGAAATTGGTGCTCAATATGCTTTCGACCGCCAGTTTGGTGCGCCTGGGCAGAGTGTTTTCCAATCGCATGATTGACGTGCAGCTCACCAACAGCAAGCTGCGCAAGCGCGCCGAGGGCATCCTGATGGAAACGGCGGGCGTGAGCGCGGCAAAAGCGGCCGAAGCGCTCCGCGGCGCTGGCGGCAAGCTGCCCGTAGCCACGCTCATGCTGCTCAAGGGCATCGGCAAACGCGAAGCCGAGCGACTCGTTGCCGGCAGGGCGAACATCGCCGCGCTGGTTCGTGAGGCGCAGCAGCGGCAGCGTTTTCCGTAACGCCGCCATCTTGCCGGGTGGCCGCCGGGACGGCGGCGCTACCAACGCCGTATTGACACGGCGCATCTGGCCTAGTACACTAGGCTCTCTATGCGCGTTGAAGGCCCGCGCGTCCTGCGCAATGCCCGGACGCAGCCCGCAGCAAGCGCTCGCATGGAGGCGATCGTAAATGCGCCCTCAGCCGCCGTCCGGTCCGTGCAAAATGAACCTTAGGCGCGCTCGCGTATGGCTCCAACTCTTTGATTCTGCAACCCTTGCAGCTCTAAAATCAAAAAGGTCAATAAGGGATTCCTTTAGGGGGGCGCGGGCGTAAGTCGCTGAAAACAATCGATTATTAGAAGGAACGAACGGAACGAACTACCCCCTGGG